>JABDIP010000028.1 GCA_013003675.1 Inquilinus sp. | reverse complement strand
GGTGCGCGAGAACCTGCTGATCTATGGCCGCTATTTCGGCCTGCCGGCGGACACCGTCCGCGCCCGGGTGCCGGAACTGCTCGGCTTCATGCAGCTCTCCGAGAAGGCGGAGTCGAAGGTCATGCAGCTCTCCGGCGGCATGCAGCGGCGCCTGGTGATCGCCCGCGCCCTGATCGCCAATTCTGAGCTTATCGTCCTGGACGAGCCCACCACCGGACTCGACCCGCAGGCCCGGGTGCTGATCTGGAAGCAGCTCATGGCGCTGAAGAAGAGCGGCAAGACCCTGCTGCTCACCACCCACTACATGGACGAGGCGCAGCGCCTGTGCGACCGGATCATCGTTATCGACAACGGCGTCATCCTCGACGAGGGCACGCCGCAGGCGCTGATCGACCGGCATGTGAAGGGGCACGTCTTCGAGGTGCAGAAGCCCCTGCCCGACGGTTTCGCCGACGGAAGCTGGGACCGCGAGGATATCGGCGACGCCGTGCTCTACTACGTCGAGACGCCGCGCGACTTCCTCGCCGCCCTGCCGGACCAGGCCGTCTATCTGCACCGCCAGGCCAATCTGGAGGACGTCTTCCTGCGGCTGACCGGCCGCCATTTGAGGGAACCCTGATGTCGTTCGCCCCGCTCGCCACCGGCTATTCGATCGCCGTCACCTGGCGGCAGGTGCTGGTCTGGCGCAAGCTGATCTGGTCGTCGCTGGCGACCAACGTCGCCAACCCGGTGCTGATGCTGTTCGGCTTCGGCTTCGGCCTCGGCCGCTTCATCGACACCATCGGCGGCATTTCCTACCTGGCCTTCGTGGTGCCCGGCATGATCGCCTATTCGGCGATGTTCGCCGCCAGCTTCGAGACCACCATCGGCTCCTACACCCGCTATTCGATGCAGCGGAACTGGAACGCGGTGCTGGCGACGCCGGTGACCCTGCCCGAGCTGCTGTTCGGCGAGGTGCTGTGGGCAGCCATGAAGGCGATGCTGTCGGCGGTCTGCGTCTTCGTCGTCGGCTGGCTGTGGGGCGGCATCCCGTCGGTCGGCGGCGCGCTGCTGGCGCTGTCGCTGGTCTTCCTCGCCGCGCTCGGTTTCGCCTGCCACGGGCTGGTCGCCACCGCCTTCGCCAAGGGCTACGAGTTCTTCGCCTATTTCTTCAGCTTCTGGGTCACCCCCAGCTTCGTCTTCTCCGGCGTGTTCTTCGAGATCGACCGCTTCCCGGCGGCGGTGCAGGCGATCGCCTGGGCGCTGCCGCTGACCCATCTGGTCGCGGTGATCCGCCCGCTGACCGCCGGCCAGCCGCTCGATCCGGCGATGGCGGCGCTGCATATCGGCTACACAATCGCGCTGACCACCGCCGCCTTCGGCCTGGCCCTGTGGCGCATCCGCCGGCGGATGTTCGATTAAGGTCTGCCTATTCCGCCGCCGGCCGCAGATCCAGGCGCTTCAGGCAGCGATCGACCCAGAGCGCGGTCAGCTTCTCCTGCAGCCCGTTCTGCCCCAGCCTTTCGTGCAGGCCGGCGAAGTCGACGCGGTCGAGCGCCTGGTCCTGGTTGAAGCAGGAGAACACAACGCTGCGCTCGCCGGTCGCCGGGTCGACATGCGGCTGCAGGCACTGGGCGCAGATCTCCTTCATCATGCATTGCATCGGGCTGTTGATCGAGCCGATCGCCACATGGTCCGGCTTCAGATGGGGCGCCAGGACGCCATGGCGCGCCTGGCCGACCGCCGCCATCATCCGGTCGGAGCCGATGACGATGATGCGGTCGACCGCCGATAGCGGGGTTTCCGGCGCGGCGGCGGCATAGCCGGCGATGGCCTCGACGATGTTGCCGACGAAGGCGCGGTCGCCGGCCCGGGTCGGCTCGAAGCCCGGCGCCTCGTCGCAGCACCAGATCACCTGGTCCGCCGCCGCCTCGATCTGCCCGACCTTGTAGCGGTCGCGGCGTTGCTTGTAGCCGGCGAAATACAGCACCCGGCTGCCCGCCGCCCGCATCGCCTGGCCGATCGAGAACAGCACCGCGTTGCCGAGGCCGCCGCCGACCAGCATCACCGTCTCGCCCTCGGGGATCCCGGTCGGGGTGCCGGTCGGACCCATCAGGATCACCGGCTCGCCCGGCTTCAACTGGGCGCAGATATCCGAGGAACCGCCCATCTCCAACACGATCGTCGACAAGAGCCCGGCCTCCGGATCGACCCAGGCGCCGGTCATCGCCAGCCCCTCCATGGCGAGGGTCGTCGCCGGCCCGCCGGCCTCCCCTTCGACCCGCGGCGCCAGGGACTCGAAATTCTGCAGCCGATAGAACTGGCCGGGGCGGAAACGGCGGGCGGCGGCCGGGGCCCGCACCACCACCTCGACGATGGTCGGCGTCAGCCGCTCGACCTTGTGGACGACGGCGCGCAACTCGCCGGTCATCCAGGCGATCGCCTCCGGGCCCGACAGCGGTGTCGGCGGGCGCCGCGCCAGCACCCGGCTGACCACCGGATAGCCCTGCTTGGCGCCGCCCATCGCCTTGACCACATTGCCGAAGAAGCTGGGGTGCAGGTCGCCCCAGAAGGACACCGCGCGGCCGTCCGGCTCGCGCGCCATCAGCACCTGCGGGGTCTCCGGCTTGGCCAGGCGCTCGGGCTCGACCGGCCGGCCCTCCTCGTCGAGCGCCTGGAAGTAGCGGCCGTCGAGGGCGACCTTGTGCGGCTCCTCGCGGGCCAGCACGGTGTTCGGATGGGTGCCGGCGGCGACCAGCACGGTGCGCGCCGGTATGGTCACCTGTTCGCCGGTGTCGGCCAAAGTGCCGTCCTCGGCCCGCACCTGACGGGCGGCGACCAGCCCCTCGGCATGGCCGAAGCGGTCGATTTCCACCGCCACCGGCGCCAGCAGTTCGGCGAAGCGCGGGCCCTCCTGCAAGGCCAGCGCCACCTCTTCGTGGTTGAGGGTGTAGCTGGGCGCATCGATCAGCCGGCGGCGATAGGCGATGGTCGCGCCGCCCCAGCCGTGCAGCAGGCCCTGGATATCCGGCTCGCGGCCAGCCGCCGCCGCCGTCTCGCGCTCGGCGCGGAGCGCCCGGGCGTGGCCGATGAATTCGGCGGCGATGGACCGGTCTTCCTCGGACCAGCGCGCCTCGACGGCGGCCCGGCCGCGCTCGGCGACCAGCGTCTCGTGGCGGGAGAGGAACTTCTCCACCTGCACCGGATAATAGGCCAGGCTCTCGGTCGCGGTATCGATTGCGGTCAGCCCGCCGCCGATCACCGCGATCGGAAGCCGCACCTGCAGATTGGCGATGCTGTCGGTCTTGGCGGCGCCGGTGAGCTGAAGTGCCATCAGGAAATCCGAGGCCATGCGCACGCCGCGCGCCAGCCCGTTCTTCATCGGGATCACCGTCGGCCGCCCGGCCCCGGCGGCCAGGGCGACATGGTCGAAGCCGGCGGCGAACGCGTCGTCGATGCCCAACGTGCCGCCGAAGCGCACGCCGCCGGTCATGGCGAAGCTTGCCCGCCGCTCCAGCAGCAGGCGCACCAGCTTCAAGAAATTCTTGTCCCAGCGCACGGTGATGCCGTACTCGGCGACGCCGCCGAAGCCGGCCATGACCCGGTCGTCGAGCCCCTCCCACAGATCCCGGATGTCGCGGACCGGCCGGAACGGGACCCGCTCGCCGGTCGGCGTGACGCCGGATATCTCCGCCGGCAGCGGCTCGATCTTCAGCCCGTCGACGGCCACCACCGTATGCCCGTCATTCAGCAGATGGTGCGACAGGTTGAACCCGGCCGGCCCCAGCCCGACCACCAGCACCTTGTAGGCGCTATCCGGCCTCGGCAGCGGCCGCCGCAGATCGAGCGGGTTCCAGCGCGTCAGCAGCCCGTAGATCTCGAAACCCCAGGGCAGCGACAGCACGTCCTTCAGCGTGCGGGTCTCCGCCTGCGGGATGTCGACCGGTTCCTGCCGCTGGTAGATGCAGGATTTCATGCAGTCGTTGCAGATCCGGTGCCCGGTCGCCGCGCAGAGCGGGTTGTCGATGGCGATCATCGCCAGCGCGCCGATGGCGTGGCCCTGGGTCTTCAGCACATGGAACTCGCTGATCCGCTCCTCCAGCGGGCAGCCGGCCAGGGTGACGCCGAACGGGCTGTTCTGGAATTCACCGGTCTTGCGGTCGCGCAGGCCGGTGGAGCAACTGTCCTTGCCCTGGTTGTGGCACCAGATGCAGTAGTTCGCCTCGTCCAGCGCGCCGGTCAGGTCGGTTCCGGCATCGGTGAGGCCGAAGCCCTGCCTCTGGCGCCGGTGCCCGGCCGGAACCGTGACCGTCCCGACGCCCGCCGCGCTCGCGGCCTCCAGCGCGACCAGGTGCTCCGGGTCGGTCTTGTGCGGCACCTGGAACAGCACGCCCTGACCGTGACGCCGCCGACCGGCCGCCGTGTGCAGGGCCCAGCCGGCATAGTCCAGCGCCTCGGACAGCGCTTCGGCGTTCGCCGCTTCGTCGTCGAGCCAGCGCATCACCGCCGCGGCGAAGCCGAGTTCGGTGAGCGGCGCGCCGAGCCGGGCCGACAGCGCCGCCTCCAGCGCCGCGCCGTCGAGCGCTTCCGCCTGGTCCG
>JABDIP010000025.1 GCA_013003675.1 Inquilinus sp. | reverse complement strand
GCGTTCAGGCCGCCATAGCCAAGGCCGCGGTGCCCGGGCGGGTCGCCGCCGACCCATCGTTCGTCGACCGCTTCCGCCGCCGGCTGGTAGCGCACGTCGCAGGACAGCCTGACGCGGCCCGCCGGCGACCGATTGTCCAGCGATCCATGCAATGTGAAGAGACCGAAGACGACGATGTCGCCGGGCGCGAAATCGGCGGTCAGCAATCGCGTGCCCAACCGCGTTGCCAGGTCGACGGGATGTTCGCCGACGTCGCCCGGTCGATCCGGATCGCGGTCGACATCGTGGCCGCGAAACCGTTCGATCAGCGCCTCGGCACGATGCGAGCCTTCGACGATCGTCAGCGGTCCGTCTGACAGCGGGACCGGTCCCAGCGGTATCCAGACCGACAGCACGCGGGCGGAACCACGGCTCATGTAGACATGGTCGAAATGCAGCGGGCTGGACCGTCCGACCGGCGTCGCCCGCAGCCAGAGAAAGTCGTACGGGCGCACCGGCTCGCCGTGCAGTGCCGCCATCAATCGGCCGAGCTCCGGTCCGTGGCTGACCCGCCGCAGAGCGGGATGCTCGCTGAGCCCTTTGAGGAAGCGGCCGGGATCGGCCGCCAGTTCGCTCCGCCGGCGGGTGCCGGTGGCGATGCCCTCCACCGCCGGCGGCGCGATCTCGCCGACCTCCGCCAGCCGCCCGAACAAACCGGCGCGCGCCGCCATGACGGCGATTGCGTCGAGGGCCGCCGGCAGGAAGAGATAGCCGTCATCGGACAGGCGCTCGCGCAGCGCGGCCGGATCGGCCGTGGCGTCGCTGGCGCGGAGCGGTCCGAGCAGGGCGTCGGGAACCGGGCGCCGGTCGGCGACGGCGCCGCTCATCCCGGTGCCCCGACCGTCGCCGCCCTCTGCGCGGACCGCAAGAGCCGGGCGACAGCCTCCTGATCGTCATCGGCCAGCGGCGTCAGCGGCGGCCGCAGGCGGTTCCAGCCCGGGAACCCCGACGCCGCGGCGGTCAGCGCCTTCAATGTCGGGATGACCGGGCGGCCGTCGAAGGCGGCGGCGACCTGGTCGACGGCCAGTCGCGCGGCCGACCCCGCCGGGCCGGCCGGGGCGTCGCACAACCGGCGCAACAGGGTCGGGGCGGCGTTGGCGATCCCGCAGATGGTGCCGGCACCGCCATTGGCGATGGCGCGGCCGACATGCGGCTCGTGCCCGACAAAGATCCGCAGATCGCCACGTCGTTCCAGCAGGCGCTCGGTGGATGGCCAATCGCCGGAACTGTCCTTGACGCCGACCACGATGTCCGGAAACGCCGCGGCAAGACGCTCGATCAGCCCGAGCCCGAGCGGCACCCGGCTCACCTTGGGGATGTGATAGAGCAGCACCTTGGGCGCCGGCGTGCCGGTGGTTTCGATGGCGGTGGCATAGGCGCGGAAGACGCCCTCATCGTCGACCCCGTCGAAGAAGAACGGCGGCATCATCAGGACGGCGGCGCATCCCGCCGCGGCGGCGTGGTGCGACAGGGCGGCGACATCCGGCAAGGCGGCGCACGCCGCGCCGACGATGATCCGGTCCGGCGGCAGGCCGCCGGCAAGCAACGCCTCCAGAACCGCCATCCGCTCCGCGACGGAAAAGGAGGGGCCCTCGCCGGACGTGCCGAACAGGGCGATGCCGTCGCAGCCCGCGACGAGAAGGCCCTGGCAATGGGCAAGCAGCCGCGCGGCGTCGACCGAACCGTCCCCGTTCAGTGGCGTGACGACCGCCACGTGAAGTTCCGCCCTGCCGTCGTCGGTGCCCATGGAACCCTTCCCAGCGTTGGATTTCGTCTCGATTTTAGTGATCGCGCACTGACATGTCACTGGTCATTCAGTTTCTTGTCTCCGCCCCGGACGGGTGGCATCATCGGCCGGTCGCGGCCGGTGCCGCGGACCCGGCAAAGAGGGAAGGGGAGGAACCATCCACCTCACGAAAAGAGCCGGGGCGGATTGGCCCTGTCGCCGCTCGCCTTCCTGCTGATCGTCAACCTGCTGTTCCTGCTGTTTGGCTGCTTCCTCGACGCCACCACCATGCTGCTGGTGCTGGTGCCGCTGCTGATGCCGGCGGTGCGCAAGCTCGGCATCGACCCGGTCCATTTCGGCGTCGTCATCGTCGTCAACATGATGATCGGGCCGATCGCCCCGCCCTATGGCGTGCTGCTCTTCGTCATCAACGGGCTGACCGGCATCCCGCTACGCGACATGGTCCGCGAGATCTGGCCGTTCATGATCGTGTTGATCGTCTCTCTTCTGGTCATGGTGCTGGTGCCCGAGACCGTGCTGTGGCTGCCGCGTCAGTTCGGATACGGCCAATGAGCGATCCCTGTCCCGTCGCCATGCGCGGCATCGTGCCGAGCCTGAACACGCCTTTCACGGACGACGACCGGATCGACGAGACCGGCCTGCGGCGAGAGGTCGACCATGTGATCGAGGCCGGCTGCGTCGGCATACTCGCGATGGCGGTCGCCGGCGAGAGCGCCGGCCTGTCGCCCGACGAGGCCGACCGCACCGCCTCCATCGTCGTGGAACAGGCGGGGGGCCGGGTGCCGGTGATCCTCAGCGTCACGGCGGAAGACCAGGACGAGCGCCTGCGCCGCGCCGGACTTGCCCTGGCAAGTCGGGCCGACGGCATCCTGTGCCAGGCGCCGGCCGGCACCGACCGGGCAGGGCGCCGGGACCTGCTGGGCCGGATCGCCGATGCCGGGCCGCCCCTGCTGATGATCCAGGATC
>JABDIP010000014.1 GCA_013003675.1 Inquilinus sp. | reverse complement strand
TCGACGGTGCGATCGCCGACATGGACGTTCCGGCCCCAGACCAGGTCGAGCAGTTGCGCGCGGCTATAGACGCGGTCGGGCCGGGCCATCAGCACATGCAGCAACCGGAACTCGATGAGCGCCAGCTTCAGCGCCTGGCCGGTCACATAGACCCGGTGGCTCTTCGGATCGAGGATCAGGCCGGCCGCCTGCACGACGTCGTCCACCGCGTCGGTCCGCGTCCGCCGCAGCACCGCCTCCACCCGGGCCACCAGCTCGCGCGGGGCGAAGGGCTTGGTGACGTAGTCGTCGGCGCCGGTGTTGAGGCCGCGGACCTTGTCCTCCTCCTCGCCGCGAGCGGTCACCATGATGAACGGGATGGCGCGGGTCGCCTCGTCGCGCTTCAGGCGGCGGGCGAAATCGATGCCCGACTGGCCGGGCAGCATCCAGTCGAGCACGATCAGATCGGGGAGCTCTCGAAGGATCTTCTCCTCCGCTTCGTGCGCATCGCCCGCGTCGAAACAGGAGAATCCGGCCTGGGACAGGGTGAATCCAATCATCTCCCGAATTGCGGGTTCGTCATCCACAACCAGAACCGTGCCAGCCATACTCCAAGCTCGCGGAATTGTCTCCGTAACCCCGCTTCGAAGTGGCGGAGCATGCCGAACCGAATAGTCCCGGCAAGGTCAGCACGCATTGACCTACCGCAAGCGCCCCGCCGCTCGTAATTGGCCCTTCCCCGCTGACTGGGATTCGCCACAGCCAATCAGAGGATCTACCACTGAACCGCAATCATAGGGAGGCTGCCGATTCACCGTTGGCGACAACCGAAGCGATGTTCGCCAGCCGATGGAATGAGCGTCCGACGTGGAACCGGGGGGACCGTCGGCGGGCGTCGACTGCCTTGGTCCCGGATCAGCGCCTCGTGGTCGCCAGCTCCGACCGCGCCCTGAATTTGGCGATTCAGGCGGCGACATCTCAGGCGGCGACATCGAATGGCCCCACGCCACATCGGGAGAATGGGACGAAGACCTCGATCCGTAGGTTCCGGTGGTTGTGGGCTCCCGCAACCAGATTTCGGGAATTATTCAATAAAATCTGTGTGTTATGGCGGAACAAATCCGATCAAGAATTTAAAACTAATTAGATCAATAGGTTAAGTGAAATGGATTCAGACCACACGCAACCAACACATCCACGCCGCCCACCGAATACCCACCAATGTACTTTTTTGGGGTAGATCGGACATCGCCGAGTCCGTTGCCGATGTCCATCGATGACCCCCTGCGGACCTGTAGGTCGTTCGATCTTCAACCGGTCTCAATCCGCCGGGCGGGCCGACCGGGTTGTACAACTGACCTATGATTTGAAACTACTGCATCGGTGACAGGCGTGTCGGAACAAGCCGGTGAATGATGGCCTCCTCACGGATGAGAAGGTCACCGATCCTCGGCGAAAGGTCGGATTTCCAGTGCTCGCTTTCATAGACTTTCGCGTAGAGCCGCTCGCGGTCGGCCTCGTCTTCGAAACGGCGAATCCAGACATAGACCGAGGGATCGTCTTCAGCGCGAAAACTGGCCGTGAACACCATGCCCTTCGAAACGACGTAGGGAATGATTTCACCCTCCATCAGGTCCAGCCACGCGGACATTTGCCCGTCACGGACCTTGTATTGGCGCAGTTCGTAGAGTGCCATGAAACTCTCCAGTGTGGATCAGGACCTCAAGAAGCCATTCGTCAGAATCCCTCGATGACGATCTTGCCTTCGGCTTTGGCGGTTTCGATCAATCCGGCCATCGGGCCGAGACAAATCCGATGCTCGAAGTCGCTCAACGCGTCCCTCGACAACCTTCATATTATTTCGTCAGTTCAGCCAAGACCGCCTCGATAACACGCACGATCTCCTCGGATTTCCGTGGATCGAGCGCATCGGGGTGAGGCGGGGCAAACTGACCTTTATCGTTGTCGAAATACTGGCCGGAAGCAGCCGCGAATTCATCCGCCAGAGCCGCGCGCGTGAGGATTTCCGCACCGATGCGGATATCGCCGCCGGCCACGCCGAAGCCCTCTTTCACCATCTTGCTGCCAAGCATCGACCCAGGGTTTACCGCGATGATGGCCGGGCCCTCCCTGAGCGCCTGCGCCATGACGCGAGACCACGCTGTAATCGCCAGTTTGCTTTGCGCATAAGCGTCCATGTCGGCCAGCCTGGCCCGCCCGGCCAGTGCCTCCGGATCGACCGGGGCCTGCGCGGCGGAGGACAGGTTGACCACCCGCCCGGACGCTCCAAGAAGCGGCAAGAGCCGCCTCGTCAGCAGATAGGGGGCAAGCGTATTGACCACGAACCGCACATCGAGCCCGTCCTGCGTGACGGGATCGGGGGTTTTGAAGATGCCTGCATTGTTGATCAGCACATCAAGTTTCGCATGCCTTTCGGCCACCGCTTTCGCGAGTGCCTCGACATCGGCCATGCGCGACAGATCGGCCACGTAGCTCTCAACGCGCCCACCAGCGTGCAGCACAGAGAGCGCCTTTTCCGCGTCCTCCAGTTTTGCCCGGTTGCGCCCGTGCAGCAGCACCTGGTGGCCCTGCGAGACCAGCATCTTCGCCGTTTCCAACCCGATGCCGTCCGTCGAACCGGTAACAAGAATGGTTTTTGGCATGCTATTGCCGCCTCCAATATTGAGATGGCTCTCAGAATCCCTCGATGACAATCTTGCCTTTGGCTCTACCCGTCTCGATCAGACGATGGGCCTCGCGCAGATTGGCTGCATTGATCGGCGAGAGGACCTGACTGACGGTCGTGCGTATGCGGCCGGCGTCGATCTCAGCCGCCACCCAGGTCAACAATTCGTGCTGTTCGATCATGTCGGGTGTCTGGTGCATGGCCCGCGCGAACATGAACTCCCAATGAAAGCTGCCTGCCTTCATCTTCATGCCATCCATCGGCATCGGCAGATCGGTGGCGTCGATCGAAACAATCCCGCCTTGCGGGCGGATCAACTCCACGGCCGTTGCCCAATGGCGCATGTCGTTGAAGATCGCGACGTGGTCGACATGCTGCATGCCGAGTGTGCGAACCTGCGCGACCATGTCCTCGCGATGATTGACCACATGGTCGGCGCCCAGCTCCTTGACCCAGGCTTCGGTCTCGGGCCGCGACGCGGTGGCGATCACCACCAGCCCGGCATGCTTTGCCAGCTGGATGCCGATCGAACCGACGCCGCCACCGCCGCCGATGATCAGGATCGACTGCCCTTTATCCGCTCCATCCCGGTCTATGCCGAGACGGTCGAAGAATGCCTCGTAGGCCGTGATCGTGGTGAGAGGGAGTGCAGCGGCCTCGGCATGACTCAGAGATTTCGGCTTGCGGCCGACGATCCGCTCGTCGACGAGCTGAAACTCCGAATTGCAGCCGGCGCGGGTGATATCGCCCGCGTACCAGACGTCGTCGCCCGGTTTGAAGAGCGTGACTTCTTCGCCGACGGCTTCGACGACGCCGCTTGCGGCCCAGCCGATGACACGTGGCGGATCTTCGATTGCACCCTGTTTGCCCCGGCCGGCACGAACTTTCGTATCGACCGGATTGACGGCGACCGCTTTCACCGCAACCAGAATGTCGCGGCCGGTGGGCGCCGGCTTGGGCAGATCGACATCGAGAAACGACTCGGGCGCATCGATCGGCAGGTATTGCGTAAGAGCAACCGCTTTCATCAACTATCTCCGTTGCTCGACGTGTCAGCCGATTCTGGTCATTTCATGCAGCGTGAACGCTTCAACGGCGCCATCGGTTGCTGCCATGTAGGCCGCGAGATGGGGAGCGCTCATATGAGTTTGCCAGAGTTCCCGGCTCGTCCAGTTTTCATAGAACATGAAGTGGGCCGGGTTCTCATTGTCTTGGTGCAAATCGTACTGGACGCATCCATTCTCGGCTCGTGTGATCTCGATAAGCTTTTGCAGCTCCGCTTTGACCAATTCGATCTTGTCCGCCCTGGCGTGAATGTTGGCAACGATTGTCAGATTGGCCATTGCCTATCTCCTTGTCGTGGCTAGACAGGTGGGATATTGACAAAGGGGAAATTAGGCAAGTACGCACAGTTTTGTACGGTAGGTACAGATTGTATCCTATGGAGGTCTCATGAGGTTCGAACACTATGATTGTTCGCGCGGTTGTCCGGTTGAGGCCGCGCTTGAGCGGATTGGTGGGAAGTGGAAGGGCGTCGCGCTCTATCATTTGCTCGAAGGTACCAAGAGGTACAACGAGCTGAAGAGAGATGTCGGGAACGTCACCCAACGAATGCTGACCAAACAACTCAGGGAGTTGGAGACTGATGGTCTGATCGTTCGCAAGGTCTTTCCGGTAGTCCCGCCCCATGTCGAGTACAGCCTGAGCACGAAGGGCAGGACATTGGAGCCGATCCTGTTGGCTCTTCGCGATTGGGGCGAGAGCTACGTTTGACAACTCGAATGTCGCCATCGGGTCACAAGCAGAGGGTCACGACTGCCTCGTTGCACGACCGCTTCACACCCAAGTGCGGAGGTCAGGAGCTCGGCGTCTTCGTGGCAGTGACCTGCTCCCCGGCCGACAGACATGACAAAGCCCGCCATCTCATTGAGACAGCGGGCCTTTATCTGGTTGCGGGGGCCCGCAACCACCGGAACCTACCTATCGAGATTCTTGCTTTGTTCTCAGAGGGTGCTATTCGGCCATTCGATGTTGCCGCATGAAAACCAATCCTTGGGCACGCAACCAACGATTCTTGCGGCTGGCCGAAAGCGAGAGCTCCTGGTTGGGGGCATAAGATGAATCTAGATGCAAGAGAGAGGGCGTCACGCGTCGCCTTTGAAATGCAGACTGATGTTGTCCTGTAGCTTGCCCAGAGTACCATCCTTGCGAAAACGCGTGCCGTTCACGACAAAGGTGACATTATCGTCGCTGGCATAGAGCGTAAGTCCCGTAACGGAAAGACGTAAGAATCGCCCCCGACTCTCCGTCGTCACGATGTATCCGACCTCGATTCCGAGGATAGACTGGGCCAATGCGCAGCGCTCAGCTTCAAGCTCCGTCTCCCAGCAGTCCAATTCATCTTCAACTCGTCTCCAGGCTTCTCGCGCCGACCGAAAGGGTCGTTCCTTGCCGAACCATATCCTCTCCGCCAACGTGAGCGTCTCTTCCGGAACTTCCCCTTCGATGGCGTAGGCAGCGCGGGATATCATCTCGTGTAGCCGCTCAGCCTCAAGGAGACCTCGAAGGTGCTCGCGATAAGGAGC
>JABDIP010000573.1 GCA_013003675.1 Inquilinus sp. | reverse complement strand
ACCCGGCCGGCCTCGGCCGGCCCGGCGAGGTCGAGGCGCTTCCGGTGCACGCTGGGGCTCGGGCTCGGCTGCCAGTCGAGCTCGGCGGTGCGCACGAAGGCGGGCTGGGTGAAATCGGCATTCAGCTCGGTCATCGGTCGACTCCTCCTGCCCTTCATTTAGGGTACGCCGGCACCGAGGGCCAGCGCTCTTGCTCGGCAGCCGGCGGATGCGGGATAACCGCGCCTCGATGCCCCGTCACCCCTATACCAAGGATCGCTAATGACCATCGCCTTCCCTGAAAACTTCGTCTGGGGCGCGTCGACCTCCGCCTATCAGATCGAGGGGGCGGTGCACGAGGACGGGCGCGGCGAGAGTATCTGGGATGTGTTCTGCCGGGTGCCCGACGCGATCCGCACCGGCGAGACCGGCGCCATCGCCTGCGACCACTATCATCTGTGGCACCGGGACGTGGCCTTGCTGCGCGATCTGGGGGTCGGCGCCTATCGCTTCTCGGTCGCCTGGCCGCGGATCTTTCCCGACGGTCGCGGCCGGCCGAACGCGGCCGGGCTCGACTTCTACGACCGGCTGGTCGACGCGCTGGGCGAGGCCGGCATCGACCCCTGGGTCTGCCTCTATCATTGGGATTTGCCGCAGGCGCTGGAGCGGCGCGACGGCTGGCGCAACCGTGACATCGCCGCGCGCTTCGCCGACTATGCCTGCACGGTCGCCAACCGGCTGGGCGACCGGGTATCGTATTTCCTGACCCTGAACGAGCCCTCGGTCACCGCCTGGCTGGGTCATGCGACCGGTGAGCACGCGCCGGGACTGGCCGAGACGGACGCATTCCACGCCGCGATCCATCACCAGAACCTGGCCCACGGCACGGCCGTCGACGCCCTCCGGCAGGAGAACGAAGGCTGGAAGCTGGGCATCGTCCTGTCGCTGGCACCGACCCGGCCCGCCGACGACAGCCAATCGGCGCTGGAGGCCGCCGACATGCTCGACGCCTTGTGGAACGGCGCTTTCCTCGATCCGATCTATCACGGCCGGTATCCCGAGCGGGTCGCGCCGCTGGTCGACCGCTATGTCGATTCGGGCGATCTGGAGCGGATCGCCCGGCCACTCGACCTGCTTGGCGTGAACCACTACGCCCGGCTCTACGCCCGCCCCGACCGCGCGGCGGTCGCCGGCTTGGCCATGGGCGCCGCGCCGGCGGGGGCGCCGACCACGTCCATGGGCTGGGAAATCGACGGCGGCGGCCTGTCGGAGACCCTGCTGCGTCTGAAGGACGATTATCGAAACCCGCCGGTCTTCATCACCGAGAACGGCGCCGCCTTCGACGACATCCCGGCCGAGGATGGCCGGGTCCACGACGGCGACCGCATCGACTATTTGCGCGAATACATCGAGGCGGTGGCGTCGGCGCGGACCGGCGGGGCCGATGTCCGAGGCTATTTCGCCTGGAGCCTGCTCGACAATTTCGAATGGGCGGAAGGCTATGACCGGCGGTTCGGCCTGGTGCATGTCGACTTCGAGACCCGGGATAGGACACCGAAGGACAGCTTCCGCTGGTACGCCGAACTGGCGCATGAGGGCATCCTGCGCTGACCCCTGAGGCTACTCGAGATCGCGAAAGGCCCGATGCAGGCGGAACTCCTCCGAGGTCACGTGACGCTCCAGGCCGGCCAGCCGTTCCTCCAGGGTGCGGAAATTGTAGTGCAGCTCCGACAGGGTGCGGTCGGGGCGGCCGGTGACCGACCGCCAGAACGCCTCCTCATCCTGGTCGCGATAGGGGCGTGGCGGGCGGCGCGGCAGGAAGATCGCCGCCAGCAGATAGAAGAACACCGCCCAGGGTGGGAAGAACAGCAGGAACAGGCCGGCGGCCGTGCGGCTCTGCCATCTCTCGATGCCGAAATAGTCGGCGACCCCGGCGCAGACTCCGAGGATCACGCCATCTTCCGTGTTGCGGTAGAGACGGTGGGGGTTCGGCGAGTCGGGAGAGCGATCGGTGCCGGTCATTTCTGTTTCGCCCGCCATCCCGGCGCCTCGGCATCGAGGATGGTCTCCAGCGTTTCGATGCGGGTTTCCATGCGCTTGGCGCTCTGCCAGAGGTCAGCGAGCATGCGCTCATCCTCCGCCGACAGGGTTTTCGTCGACCGCCACTTGTTGACGTAGTGCAGCACCAGCCAAAGCGGTGCGACGACGACCAGGAACAGGATGATGGCGACTTCCGGCATCAGGCGTCGCCCGTCTGTCCGTCATCGCCCGGTCCAGCTTCGGGCGTTCTGCGGCCGCCGGATTTCGAGGCAGGCAACTTCAGTTCCGCCGGCTTCGACCCGGCGGGTTTGGCCGTGCGACGGCCGAATTGCGACCTGATCTCGGCCAGCTCGGCCTCGATGCCCGATTCCGCCTCCAGTTCGGAGAATTCGTCGGCCAGGCTCTTCTTGCCGGTGCCGAGGTCGTAGGCGTCGACCTTGCCTTCGATCTCGTCGAGCTTGCGCTCGATCGATTCGTAGCGGGCCAGCGCGTCGTCGATCCGACCGTCGTGCAGATGAGTACGCATGCGCAGCCGATCGTGGGCCGATTTGCTGCGGATATCCATGCTCTTCTGCTTGTTCTTCGCCTCGACCAGCTTTGCCTGCAGCTTGACCATGTCAGTGTCGGCCTTGGCCAGCGCCTCGTCGATGACGGCCAGTTCGCGCTGCAGCGCCTCGACGGTTTCCGCCGCGCGGGTCTTGGCCAGAAGAGCGCCCTTGGCGAGGTCGTCGCGGCCCTTCTGGACGGCGAGTTCCGCCTTGTTGCGCCAATCCGCCTGCGCCGCCTGGAACTGGTCGATCTTGCGGCTCAACTCCTTCTTGTCGGCGATCGACTTGGCGGCGGCGCTGCGCACCTCGACCAGCGTGTCCTCCATCTCTTGGATGATCAGCCGGACGATCTTCTCCGGGTCCTCGGCCCGGTCGAGCATGGCGTTCAGGTTCGAGTTGACGATGTCGGCGAGGCGGGAAAAGACGCCCATGACGATGCTCCCCTCTGGTGTGTCGGCTGGGGCCCTAGATCAAGATCGTTTCAGATCGAATCGATCTGAAACGTGAATCTTGATCTCCTTCAATAAGCTAGAGGCTGATTCACGCATCACACCGTTCCGGTGAGATGCGATCAGGCTCTAGTGTCATGGTTTCGAAGTTCGGCACATTTCATGTGCCGAATTTCGGAAGCTGAATGACACTAGAATCAAACAGTTAGTGTCCCTTTGATCCTGGAATTCGCTATTGCGAATTTCAGAATCAGGACACTAGGTCAGGATCAGTGCCAGCACGAAACCGGCGGCGAAGAAGCCCCAGCTTTCGGCCGGGCGGCTTCGGGCATAGGCCCAGAAGCGCCGGAGCTGTCCCCGCAATTCGCGGACAAAGTCGGCGCCGTCGTCATTGCCGTCGCGACGAAAGTCTTCCTGCGTGCTCATGCATCCCTCCGTTCCTGTCGACCGGACCAGCCCGGCCACCTCCGATCCCAATGCATCGGGCGTGCCAGTCTCTGGCGGGACCGGCAACTCCCTGATTCGTAAAGAACATTTCGCGTGACGCGGAGAAATCGGACTTGAACCGAACGAGCAAATACGCTAGTTTTTCGTCGATCCAACCAATTAGTAGCCTGATTGACAATGTCAGAGACCGCTCCCGACCTTCCTCCCCTGCTCGGCGAGGCGCCCTGTTTTCTGGAAATGCTCGAGCTGGTATCGCGGGTGGCACCCGCGCCGCGGCCGGTTCTGGTGATCGGCGAACGCGGAACCGGCAAGGAACTGGTCGCCGCCCGGCTGCACTACCTGTCGGACCGATGGGAACGGCCCTTCGTCAAAGTGAACTGTGCCGCGTTGTCCGACGATCTGCTCGACAGCGAGCTGTTCGGCCACGAGGCCGGGGCGTTCACCGGCGCGGTGCGGCGCCATGCCGGCCGCTTCGAGCGCGCCGACGGCGGCAGCCTGTTCCTTGACGAGATCGCCGACGCGTCGCTGCGGGTTCAGGAAAAGATCCTGCGGGCGATCGAATATGGCGAGATCGAGAGGGTCGGCGGCAGCCAGACCCTGCATGTCGATGTGCGGGTGATCGGCGCCACCAATCGCGACCTGCCGTGCGAGGCGGCAGCCGGCCGCTTCCGCGCCGACCTGCTCGACCGGCTCGCCTTCGACGTGGTCACCCTGCCGCCGCTGCGCGAGCGGACCGGCGACGTGCCCTTGCTCGCCGAGCATTTCGCCCGGGCGATGGCCGGCGAACTGGGCAGGCCGTCATTCGCCGGGATATCGGCCGAGGCGAAGGCGCGGCTCCAGGCGCACGCCTGGCCGGGCAATGTCCGCGAGTTGAAGAATGCGGTCGAGCGCTCCGTGCATCGGGCGGAACGCGACGACGGGCCGCTGGACGACCTGTTTCTCGACCCCTTCGCATCGCCCTACCGGCCGGCGGCCGCCTCCGATCTGGCCGCGGCGAACACCACCGAGGCCGACCGCCCCAGCGAAATCGGCGGTCCTGATGCCGCCGGCTTTCTGGAGCGCGTTGCGACATTCGAGCGCACCCTGCTCGACCGTGCGCTGCGCGACAGCAAATACAATCAGAAGAAAACCGCGGCCGTTCTGGGCGTTTCGTACCATCAATTGCGCGGTTACTTGAAGAAACACAGTTTAATTCCACGAAACAGAAATAGTATTCCGTAAAATACGGGACAATTTTCAAGTTTCCTTAAAACCAAAATGATACTCCTGGCGGGTCGCGGGTCGGGGTTCTTCCGCGACGGCTGGGGAAAAACCGTGCCAAATCTTGGGTCGCTCCTGTGGATCGTGCTGACCGGGTCGGTCGCGCTCAACCTAGCGGTGACGCTGGTGTTGTGGCGACGCTGGGCGCGTGGCCGGGCGATCGCCGACGACGGCCGCACCGTCGAGCAGCGCCACGGCATGACCCTCGACGCCCTGGAGACCCTGCCGCTCGGCTTCTCCCTCTATGACCGCGACGCACGGCTGGTGCTGTGCAACGAATCCTATCGCAGGGCGAACGCCGCCACCGCCGATCTGCTGGTGCCGGGCGCGGCGCGCGCGGATCTCGTGCAAGCCACCGCCGAGCGCGGGGCGATACCCGAGGGGGCAGACCCGAGGGTCTGGGTCGCCGCGGAACTGGCACGCTCGCTGGCCGAGGACATTCCCTTCGACCGCCAACTCGCCGACAAGCGTTGGTACCGGATCAACGAGCATCGCACGGTCGGCGGCGGCATGGTGCGGCTGCTCACCGACATCACCGAGCGGAAGCAGCATGAAGCGGCCCGCCAGCACACGCAGAAGATAGAGGCGATCGGCCAACTCGCCGGTGGGCTGGCGCACGAGTTCAACAACATCCTGACCGCCGTGGGCGGTTTCAGCGAATTGGCGCAGCGGCGCTTGCAACAGCCCAAATTCGACCGCCAGCGCGTCAGCAAGCTCCTCGACGAGGTGATTGCCGGGGTCCGGCGCGCCGGGATCCTGACCCGGCAGATCCTGACCTTCAGCCGGCACCAGACGGTGGAGACCAAAGTGGTCGACGCCACCGCCAGCATCCGCGGCATCGAGGACATTCTGCGATCCCTGGCGGCCGACGGCATCGAGGTCGAACTGGCCTTCGACAGCGACGCCGCGATGGTCGAGGTCGATCCCTCGCAGATGGAGCAGGCCGTCATCAATCTGGCCCTGAACGCCCGCGACGCGATGCCGAACGGCGGCGCCATGTCGATCGCCTGCCGCACGGTCGAGCTCGACCGCGCCTTCGTCGCCGCGCACAAGGGGCGGCGGCCGGGCCGGCACGCGGCGGTCTCGGTCAGCGACACCGGCAACGGCATGGATGCGGCCACCGCGTCGCGCGCCTTCGAGCCGTTCTTCACGACCAAGAAAGACGGCCGCGGCACCGGCCTCGGCCTGTCGATCGTCTATGGCTTCGCCCGCCAGGCGGGCGGCATGGTCACGGTCGAGAGCCTGCCGGGCAAGGGATCGGTCTTCACGGTCTTCCTGCCGATCGCCGGCCGCATGGAGAGCCAGGCCGAGCCGCCGCCGGCTGACGGCGGCCGCGTGCTGGTGGTCGACGACGAGCAGACCGTGCGCGATTTCGTCACCCTGGCCCTCGAGGAGTTGGGCTACGAAGTGCACGCGGTGGCCACCGGCGAGGACGCACTGCGTTTCCTCGACGGGCATGCCGGCGAGGTCGACGTATTGCTGACCGACGTGATGATGCCCGGGTTGACCGGACCCGACCTCGCGGGCCAGGCGGCGAAACGCCACCCGTCGCTGGCCGTCGTCTACATGTCCGGTTACGAGAACCGGCGCCTGGCGAAGGAGCGGATGCTGGCCAAGGGCGATATCTGCCTCTACAAGCCGTTCACTCAGGTCTCGCTCGACCAGGCGGTCCGTCGCGCCCTCGCCGATGGTCGGGCGCCACCCGAACCCGCCCTCGCGACACCCGTGCCGCGACGTCGGGCGGGTGGCCAGCACTGATCGCCGACGCGCCATGGCCGCACATCGCACGTCGCCGGTTCGACCCCGCAGGCACCGATGCTGAACCTCGCGCGCAGCGTGGCGCCGTCGCGCGGCCTCGATCAGCCATTCCTTGTCGGTCGCGTCCGGCTGCTTCACGAGCATGCCGGCTTCGGAATCATCGGCAGCCTGATCTGCGCGCTCGTCTTCGGCGCGGCCTGCGCCGGCCACGGCGCGCCCACCGAGCTGTCGATCTGGACCGCCGGTTTCGCCGGGTTGAGTGCGGCACGGCTTTGGCAGATCCGCCGCTTCCTGCATTGTGAGGACAAGTCGCCCGAAGCGGCCCGCCGCTGGGGAGCCCAGTTCCTGGTCTTCAGCCTCGCCTCCGGGCTGTGGTGGGGCTATGCCGGCATCGTGCTCGTCGAAGGCCAGCCGGAGGTCTTGCGCCTCTTCACCTATCTGATCATCGGTGGTCTGTGCGCCGGATCGGTGGCCGCTTTCGCCGCGGTGCTTCCGGTCTTCTTCGCCTTCACGGCCGGCGCCCTGGGCCCCCTGGTGATCCAGCTCGTGTTGTTCGGCGGCGACCGGGTGAGCTATCTGGTCGGCTTCCTGATCCTGGTCTTTCTGCTCGTGCTGTCGGCGACGGCCGTCAAGCAGAGTGAGACCATCCGCGCCTCGCTGCAGATCCAGTTCGAGAACCAGGAACTGATCGAGGGCCTGCAATCGGCAATGGACGATTCGGCCGCGCTCAATGACAGCCTGACCGCGGAGATCCGCCAGCGCGAACGGATCGAGCAGGATCTCGCCCGGTCTCTGGCGCTTTATCAGGCGACAATGGACGCCGTCGACGAAGGCATCCTGGCCCTGGACCGGGACCATCGCATCGTCGCCATCAACAAGCGGTTCAAGGCCCTGTGGGCGCTGAACGACAAGGATGCGGCGACCGGCGCCGATCACCGGCGCACCGCGGAACGGCTGCGCCGGCTGCAACGGC
>JABDIP010000557.1 GCA_013003675.1 Inquilinus sp. | reverse complement strand
CGCATCGGCAAGTCCATCGCGCTCGCCTATGTGCGTAACGACCTGGCCGTCGAGGGCGAGGCGCTGGAGGTGGAAATATTCGGCGAACGTCGGCCAGCCGTGGTTGGCCAAGAGCTCCTCTACGACCCCGCCAACGAACGCTTGAGGGCGTAAGCCATGACGCGCCCGATCACCAACACCGTCATTCCCGCGAAGGCGGGAATGACGGCCGTAGTTGCACGGCGATATTTTCGCAAAAGTGCCTAGGAGCGACACCGCCATGCAACAAGACCTTCCTCGCCACGCCCGGGCCGTCATCATCGGCGGCGGCGTGATCGGCTGCTCGGTCGCCTACCACCTGGCAAAGCTCGGCTGGAAAGACGTGGTCCTGCTGGAGCGCAAGCAGCTCACCTGCGGCACGACCTGGCACGCCGCCGGGCTGATCACCCAGCTTCGCGCCAGCCATAACCTGACCCGACTGGCGAAGTACTCCCAGGAGCTCTATGGCGGGCTCGAGGCCGAAACCGGTGCCGCGACCGGGTTCAAGCGCAACGGGTCGATCAGCGTCGCCCTGAATGACGAGCGGATGGAGGAGCTGCGGCGCGGCGCCGCCATGGCGCGGGTGTTCGGTGTCGAGATCGAGGAGATTTCGGCCGCCGAATGCCTGGAGCGCTATCCGCTGCTGAACGGCGAGGGCGTGCTTGGCGGGGTCTATCTGCCCAAGGACGGTCAGGGCGATCCGGGCAACATCGCCCTGGCGCTGGCCAAGGGCGCCCGGCAGAACGGCGTGCGGATCTTCGAGAACATCGCCGTCACCGCGATCCACCGGAAGGACGGGCGGGTTACCGGTGTCGCCACCACGCAATGCGATATCGCCGGCGACCATGTGGTCAACTGCGCCGGCATGTGGGGGCATGCGGGCGGCCGCATGGCCGGGGTCACCGTGCCGCTGCATGCCTGCGAGCATTTCTACATCCTGACCGAGGGCATTCCGGGTCTCGCCCGCGACCTGCCGTCCCTGCGAGTGCCGGACGAGCAATCCTATTTCAAGGAGGATGCCGGCAAGCTGCTGGTCGGCGCCTTCGAGCCGGTCGCCAAACCCTGGGGCATGGACGGCATCTCGGAGGATTTCTGCTTCGACCAGCTGCCCGAGGATTTCGATCATTTCGAGCCGATCCTGGAGGCCGCCATCGCCCGGCTGCCGATCCTGGAGACCGCCGGCATCCACACCTTCTTCAATGGCCCGGAGAGTTTCACGCCCGACGACCGCTATCTGCTGGGTGAGGCGCCGGAGCTGAAGAACTTCTTCGTCGCCGCCGGGTTCAACTCGATCGGCATCGGCTCCGCCGGCGGCGCCGGCCAGGCGCTGGCGCAATGGATGGATCGGGGCGAGCCGCCCTACGATCTCTGGGATGTGGACATCCGCCGCATGCAGCCCTTCCAGGGCAATCGCACATACCTCTTTCGCCGCGCTACCGAGGTGCTCGGCCTGCTCTATGCGGACCACTTTCCCTACCGGCAGTATGCGACGGCCCGCGGCGTGCGGCAGACGGCGCTGCACGAGAGGCTGGAGGCGCGGGGCGCCTGTTTCGGCGAGCTGGCCGGCTGGGAACGGCCGAACTGGTACCTGCCCGAGGCGGAGCGGGCCCAGGGGCAGAAGCCGGAATACGCCTATTCCTGGAAGCGGCGGAACTGGTTCGAGCATTCCGCCGCGGAGCACAAGGCGGTCCGCGAGGCGGTCGGCCTGTTCGATATGAGTTCCTTCGCCAAGATCCGCGTCGAGGGCAGGGATGCGCTCGACGTCCTGCAGAAGGTCTCGGCCAACAACGTCGATGTCGAACCCGGCCGCATCGTCTACACCCAGTGGCTGAACCCGCGCGGCGGTGTCACGGCGGATCTGACCGTCACCCGCCTTTCGGAAACCCGGTTCATTGTCATCACCTCGGCCGCCACCGGCGTCCGCGATTTGTCCTGGCTGCAGCGCGCCATCCCCGACGAGGCCCATTGCATCGCCTGGGACGCCACCAGCGCGGAGGCGGTGCTCGCCATCATGGGGCCGAATGCGCGGGACCAGTTGCAGCCGCTGACCCCGGCCGATCTGTCCAACGATGCGTTCCCCTTCGCCACGGCGCGGGAAATCGAGTTCGGCATGGGGCTGGTCCGGGCCCATCGCATAACCTATGTGGGCGAACTGGGCTGGGAGCTCTATATACCGACCGATCAGGCACGGCATATCTTCGACACCATTATTGAGCGCGGGGCCGATCACGGGCTCAGGCTTTGCGGCATGCATGCGCTGGATTCCTGCCGCATCGAAAAGGCGTTCCGCCATTTCGGGCACGATATCTCCGACGAGGACCATGTGTTGGAGGCCGGGTTAGGCTTCGCGGTCAAACTTGACAAGCCGACATCGCGCTTCGGCGATTTCACCGGTCGGGCCGCGGTGCTGGCGAAGAAGGAGGAGGGGCTGTCCCAGCGCCTGCTGCAGTTCCGCCTGAACGATCCCGAACCGCTACTCTATCACCATGAGCCGATCTGGCGGGATGGCCGCCAGGTGGGATACCTGACATCGGGCAACTACGGCCACCATCTCGGCGCCGCCATCGGCCTCGGCTACGTGCCCTGCGCGCCGGGCGAGACGCCGGCGGAGATGCTCGCCGGCTCCTACGAGATCGAGGTTGCCGGAGAGCGCTTTGCCGCGGAGGCCAGTCTGAAGCCGCTCTATGATCCACGGTCTGAGCGGGTCAGGGCGTAGGGGCCGTTCACGGACAATCCTGGATCCGTCGAGCGGACCAAACCAACACTGTCATTCCCGCGAAGGCGGGAATGACAGTGTGCCTGCCGGAGCGGCCGTCAGATCGGCGCAGTCTGGATTCCTGCCTTCGCGGGAATGACGATCCTCCTGTGAAGCAGCAAGCGGCCCGCCGCTTACCCGCGTCCCTTCCAGGGAATCAGCCATCTTTCCGCCCGGCGCATCAGGATATCGATGCTATAGCCGATCGTACCGATCAGGATGATCCCCATGATCACGATATCCGTAAGTTGGAAGCGCGAGGCGACCATGATCATCATGCCCGCACCCTTCTCCGCGGCGACCAACTCCGCGGCAACGACCGTGCCCCAGCAGACGCCCATGGCGACCCGCGCCCCGGTGAAGATTTCCGGCAGCGAGTTCGGCACGATCACGTGATACAGGATCTGCCATTTCGAAGCGCCCAGCGAATAGGCCGCGTGAACCTTTGAAATCCGCACGCCCGACACGCCCGCTCGTGCCGCGATGGCCATGATCCAGAGTGCCGCAAGGAACAAAAGGACCCATTTTCCGGCCTCGCCGATTCCCGCCCAGATGATCACCAGGGGGATCAGCGCGAGGGGCGGCACCGGTCGCATGAATTCGACAATGGGGTCGAACCAGCCGCGGAACCAGTCGCTGAGGCCCATGGCATAGCCCAGCGGAATGCCCACCAGGGCGCCGCCCAGGAACCCGGCGACCACCCGGAACAGCGACCATCCCACATGCTCGAGCAGGGTGAAGTTTTGGTAGCCATCGCCGCCGATTTCGATGAGTCGTTTGAAGACCGCTTCTGGCGGCGGCAGCCAGACCGGCTCCATCTGCCAGCCTGACGACGGCTTATAGTTGGGCGTGCCCTTGGAACTGAGCGTCACTCCGCCGGAGTCGATATCGACGGTTTCGCCCGGAGCGATCGGCTGGCCGTTGATGGCAACGACCCGGGCGCCGTCGTCCTTGGTGAAATCGTCGTTCCTGTCGACGCGAATGAGAGTCGAGCGCCAAGCGCCGACCTTGGCGACGTCGTTCTTGGCGAATCCGTCGCCCGGCGCCGTCTCGGGAAGCTCGGCTTCTCCGCCGACCTCGAAGACCCGCACGTAAACGGTCGCTTCGTCCGTCGCGCCCTCCGAATTTTCGGCGGTATAGGTGAAGCTGGCGTCGCCGATGAACGGCCCTGGCACATGGATGGGCAGCAAACTTGATCCGGTGAATGCTCCCCAGATCACGAAGATCGTTATCACCGAGATGACGGAGGCGGCGCGATTGGCGGTGACCGCGCTCTCATCGCCGAAGGTGACCGTCTTCAGGGCCGTGAAATCCCTGATGTGGTGCATCCGGCTTGCGACCAGGCGAACCACCAGGAAGGCGACCACAAAAATCGCGATATAAATCAACAGGATGATCATGACGCGGCCTCCGTTCGGCCCATGATCTCCTCTTCCATGTCCCAGATCATCGAGAGGATCTCTTCGCGCGTCGGTCCGAACTTCTCGTGTTTCTTCACCTCACGCAGATCGGCGCCGACGCCGAGTTCGGCGAAGGGCAGATTGTATTCCTTGTGGATGCGTCCGGGCCGGGGCGCCATGACCAGCAGCCGTTCGCCCAGCAGCAGGGCTTCCTCAACCGAGTGTGTGATCAGGATGATGGTCTTACCCGTCTCCTTCCAGATCTCCAGCACCAGCGATTGCATCTTCTCTCGCGTCAGCGCGTCGAGCGCGCCGAGCGGCTCATCCATCAGGATGACATCGGGGTCGTTGGCAAGGCATCGTGCCAGCGCTACGCGCTGCTGCATGCCGCCGGAAAGCTCGTAAATCATCTTGCTGCCGAAATCGTGCAGCCCGACGATCTCCAGGAGTTCGTCGACGCGCTTGTTGATCTCGGATTTCGGCGTACCCTTCATCGACGGCCCGAAGCCGATATTCTGGCGCACGCTCATCCACTCGAACAGCGCGCCCTGCTGGAAGACCATGCCGCGTTCGGGACCCGGGCCAATTGCCAACTTGCCGCCCAGGGACACCGTTCCCTCGGTGGGGGCCAGAAAGCCGGCGACGATGTTCAACAGAGTCGTCTTGCCGCAACCGGACGGGCCGAGGACGGCCATGATCTCGCCTTCGCGGATATCGAGCGTCACATTCTGCAGCGCTTGAATCGCCTGACCATTCGGCAATTCGAAGCGCATGGAAATATTCTCGATCAACAGTGCTGACATCGCCACCGCCCCCTAGGAAGTCGGCCGAGTGCCGACCGGAAGTG
>JABDIP010000553.1 GCA_013003675.1 Inquilinus sp. | reverse complement strand
CCACATGATCGTTGCGGTCGCCATCCGGTCTATGCGAGGCGCGCATCTGGCCTTATCATCGCCCGCTGCCGCACGCCCGTCATACGTATGGCACGCGTATGGCACGCGCCCGTAGCTCAGTTGGATAGAGCGCAGGATTCCTAATCCTGAGGTCGCAGGTTCGAATCCTGCCGGGCGCGCCAATAAAAACAAGGGGCTAGGAGAAATCCTTGCCCCTTACCCTACGTTCAGCGAGGGCGAATGATATCAGACAAGCAATCGGCTTCAGAAAGGCCGGCGCAATGGTCGGCCGGTCTGGCGTTGCTATTCGGTCTCGATCGGAAAGTGGAAGCTGCTGAGCGCGGAGGATATAATGGCAGGGGCGAGAGCAACGGTGTGAGTGTGGCATTCAATCGTCTCTTTGCGACGACTAACACTCGGATCTCTTGCCGACCGATACGATCTTTCCGGGTTCGGCAACGCTGGTGACCAAGACGCGCCGCCACCAATTGTCACCTTTCTTGGTCCAAAACACGTAGCACCAGCCTTCTCCTGAACTCACTTTCATTTTGTCGAGCGCGGCCTGCGTCAGCTGGGGTGCGGTGATCTGGTTGGCGATGTGATGGGCTTGAGTGAGCGCTGGCTGGACGGCACAGCCCTCGGTCTTGGTGACGACATGAGCGAATACCTTGCCCTGAAATGTGGTGAGCGTTACCGCGTAGCACCCCGAGAATGGGCCGGTTCCGACCCACGATGCCGACACGCTGGGGTTCCCCATTGCCGGCGTGTAGGTGCCATAGCTGCGATCGTCCACATTCCCAAGGTAAGGGATCCATAATCCCGGGCCTTTGGGTATATGGCCCTCTTCGGGTCTGGCGTATATGCTCAGAGTCCCATTTTCCCAGGCCGCATCTACTGCGTGAGCTTGCTCGGTAACCGAATTCTCCACGCCCCGCGTTCGCTCTGGGTCGGATGGGGCGGCCAACGCTTTTGCTATCACCAGTCGCTTGATACTGGATCCGAGCAGCCCCCGTTCCAGCTTCTTGTTGAGTTCTGCGCCATTCATCGTCTTGAATTTCCATTTATAGATTCAACATGCCGGTTCGAGACTCGGCCCTGCCACCGGCCGCTTGCTGTGGACGGGCGATCCACCCGATCTGGGAGACGTACACCCTTCATTGTTCGCCGGCGTCGGTACACTGCGGTTGACGGCAACGGTGCAACCGATCGGGCTGAATCAAAGCCCGGAGAACGCCGAAGTCAGCCGACTAGGCTTTCGACCAATCGGCGCGGGGCACCCAAATCCTTCACCATCAAATCAGGATGATCGGCCGCGACCTGATCCACTGACAACACTGCTAATTTCTCATAGCGGGGAGCGTTCACAAGGGCGTTGACTTGGATCATGCAGCAACAGCCGGCACGTGTTCCCGGCAGCGTCGATGCCGCTCGGCGCCGTGCTGCTCGAGGCGTGGATTCACGTCCGGCTTGTCCCTCAACCGTTCCTCGACCGCCGCCATGATCTCGCGCCAAACGGCCGCGCCGGCGTAATGACCCCGGCCTAGGAACTGGTCAGCCCGCGTAGCAGCGGACAGGGCGCCCGCCGATCGTCGCTCATCACGCCACTCGGTTCGAAACCTGCCGGGCGTGCCAACCCACAACGGTCCACCCCGCTAGCCATACTGCCCGACCAGCCGCACCTCGCGGCCGCCGAGACCGGCCTTGAACGCCTTGACCCCGGCGGCGTCGCGGTCGTTCACGCCGCCCAGGTCGAAATCGCGGATGCCGCGGGCCTTCAGTCCTTCGACGGCCCGCCACAGCAGCAGGGAAGGGGCGCCGAGCCGGCGGCCCTGCTCGCTGCTCCAGCCGATCTGGTAGGTCGCGGCGGTGCCGTGCAGCACGAGCACGACCGCCGCCACCACCGGCCGGTCCTTGGCGGCGGTCAGGATCAGCAGGCGGCCCTCCGGCGCGAAGGCGCCCCCCAGCGCCCGCAGAAAACCGGGAGCGGGACCGGGATAGCCGCGCGCCTTGCGGTCGGCGGCATAGCGGGCGAGCACCCAGGGCAGGATCCCTCTGCCCTCGTCGTTCTGCACGGCCAAGTCGTGCCGCTCCGCCCGGTTCAGCGTGTTGCGCCATTTCTGCTTCAGCCCGGCGCGCAAGGCGTCGAGGCCGGGCGTCAAGTCGAGCCACAGGGTCTGGTAGCCGGGCACGCCCGCCTGCCGATGGAAACCGGCCGCGACCAGCAGGTCGCGCGCCGCCGGCGTATCCTCGAGTTCCGGCAGGAAGCGGCGGCGGCGGCCGATCCGGCGCGGAAACCGCTCGGCGAAGGCGGCGGCGAACGCGCGCCAGTGGTCGAGGCCGCCATACCCCTCGAACCAGACCGGCCCGCGGTCGAGAGTCAGCAGGTGGATCGCCTCGCCGAACAGCCGCGCCTCCAGCATCTGAGCCAAGCCGGCCTCGGCGCCGTCTATGCGGATCAGGCCCCAGCGTGCGGATAGCTGCCGGCTGGCGCGCATCGCCCTGGCATAGGCCAGATCCTGGAGCAGTGGGAATCGGCGGATTCGCCCGGCACGCTCCTGCCAACCGGCGGTCGACAGCGTGTTCCACTCGATGGTGCAGGCCATGTCGGCGCTCAGGGCCCGGTCAGCGGCCTGTCGCGGACGCCGCCGAAGCTGTGGCGATCGATGGCGACCGCCTTGACCAGGGCGACCACCCGCCGGCCGGGGCGGAGCTCGAGCCGCGCCGCCGAGCGGGCGGTGACCCGCGACCATAGCGGCACGCCGATGTCGACGCCGATGTCCTGCAGCGCACCGTCGACCGGACCGACCTCGCGGACCTCGCCGGGAAAGGCGTTGAGGATGCTGATATCCGGCGGCGCGGTCAGCGACAGCGACACGTCGCGGGCCCGCACCCGGACCCGCAGCGGCGTTCCGACCTCCGCCTCGATGCGCGGCACCAGCAGCGTCCCGCCGGCGAAGGTGAGGGCGGTCAGCCCGTCCGCCTCCTGTTCGGCGACGATTGTCTCGATCACCGCGCCGGCCTCGTAGCGGCCGGTCAACGGCCGAAGATCGAGGCGGTTCATCAGTTCGTCGACGGCGCCGACGGCGGCGACCTCGCCGTCGGAGACCAGCACCAGCGTCGTCGCCAGCCGGACGATCTCCTCGATCGTGTGGGTGACATAGACGATCGGCACCCCCTCGATATCCCGCAGCCGCTCGATATAGGGCAGGATCTCCGCCTTCAGCCCGGGGTCGAGGGCGGCCAGCGGCTCGTCCATCAGCAGCAGCCGGGGCGCGGTCATCAACGCCCGGCCGATCGCCACCCGCTGTTTCTCGCCGCCGGACAGGTCGCGCGGCCGGCGCTCCAGCAGGGGCTCGATGGCCAGCAGATCGACGGCGTGGTCCAGGCGCCGTTGGCGTCCCGCCGCCGGCTGGCGGTTGGCCCCATAGAGCAGGTTACGCCGGACGGTCATGTGCGGGAACAGCCGGCCCTCCTGGAAGACATAGCCGAACCCCCGGCGCTCGGGCGGCACGTCGATGCCGCGGGCGGAGTCGAACAGCACTTCGTCGCCCAGCGCGACCCGCCCGGACGACGGTCGCAGCAGACCGGCCAGGATGTTGATCAGCGTCGTCTTGCCGGCCCCGGAGCGGCCGAACAGGCAGGTGATCCCGGTGGCCGGCGCCGCGAACGCCGCCTCCAGGCCGAAGGCGCCGAGCCGGGTGCGGACGTCGAGTTCGAGCGTGCTCACGGCCCGATCCGGCGTTTCACCGCCCGGGCCAGGATTTCCGACGCGAACAGGGCGGCCAGGGCCAGGACGATGGCGATGACGGCCAACCGCGCCGCCAGCGCCTCGCCATCGGGAAGCTGTGTCGCGGTGTAGAGGGCGAGGGGCAGAGTGCGGGTCTCGCCGGGGATGTTGGAGACGAAGGTGATGGTCGCGCCGAACTCGCCCAGGCTGCGGGCGAAGGCAAGCACCGCGCCGGTCAGGATGCCCGGCGCCATCAAAGGCAGGGTGACGGTGGCGAAGACCCGCAACCGGCCGGCGCCGAGCGTCCGCGCCGCCGCCTCCAGCCGCGTATCGACCGCTTCCAGGGACAGCCGCATCGCGCGGACCATCAGCGGGAAGGCCATCACCGCCGCGGCGATCGCCGCGCCCTGCCAGGTGAAGGCGATGGTGACGCCGAAACTGTCGTAGAGCCAGCCGCCGACCACGCCCCGCCGCCCCAGCGCCACCAGCAGCAGATAGCCGACCACCACCGGCGGCACCACCAGCGGCAGGTGGACCAGGCCGTCGAGCGCCGTCTTGCCCCAGAAGTCGAACCGCGCCAGCAGATAGGCGGTGGCCAAACCGACCGGCAGGCTGCACAGCACGCTCCAGGCGGCGACCCGCAGGCTGAGCGCCAGCGCCTCCGCCTCAAGAGGGTCGATCACCGGGCGCCTCGACGAAGATTTCGAAACCGTGCGCGACGAAGATCCGCCGCGCCTCGGCACCGGTCAGATAGCGGAGAAAGGCCCCTGCCGCGTCGCCGGCGCCCAGGGTCAGCGCCGCCGGATAGACGATCGGCGGGTGGCTGTCGGCGGGGAACAGGCCGACGATATCGACCCGGTCGCTCGCCGCCGCGTCGGTGGCATAGACGATGCCGAGCGGCACCTCGCCGCGGGCCACCAGCACCAGCGCGGCCCGCACATTGCCGGCTCGGGCCAGGCGCGGCTCGGCGACCCGCCACAATCCGAGGGATTGCAGTGCGGCCCTGGCGTAATGCCCGGCCGGCACGTGGTCGGGATCGCCGACGGCCAGCCGCCCGTCGCCGAGCAATCGGGGCAGGTCGAGCCCGGCGTCCACGGTCGACTTGCCGACGGCATCCGTCGGCGCCACCAGCGCCAGCCGGTTTCGCAGCAGGTTCTCCCGACTGCCCGGCACCAGCAGACCGGCGGAGTCGAGGCGGCCCATCCAATCCGCGTTGGCGGAGACGAACACATCCGCCGGAGCGCCATTCTCGATCTGGCGCGCCAGGGACGACGAGCTGGCGAATGAGACCGCGACGGTGGTGCCGGTCTCTGCGGCATAGGCCTCGGCCGCCGCGGTCATCGACTCGGTCAGGCTGGCGGCGGCGAACACCGTGACCTCGGCGCCAGCGGCCATAGTCGGCGCCAGGGACGGGGCGGCCAACAGCGCCGCCGTCAGAAGGATTATTCTAGGAATGACCATAGAGGTCCGTCGGGTCGCGCTCGATTGCCGCGATCTCGATCAGATCGCCGTCGCGAACCGCCCGGTAGAAGCAGCTCCGCCGGCCGGTGTGGCAGGCGACGCCGGTCTGGTCGACCAGCAACAGCACGCTGTCGCCGTCGCAGTCGAGCCGCATCTCGACGAGCCGTTGGATCTGTCCGGATTTCTCGCCCTTGCGCCACAGCGCAGCGCGCGAGCGCGACCAATAGCAGACGCGGCCGGTCCTCAACGTCTCGGCGATCGACTCCCGGTTCATCCAGGCCAGCATCAGCACCTCGCCGGTGTCGTGCTGCTGGGCGATCGCGGCAACCAGGCCGTCGCGATCCGGCTTCAGGGCATTCCACAGCGCATCCATGACCGTTCAACCGGCCTTGGCGGCGGCCGTCAGGCGATCGAGTCCGCGTCCCAGATCGTCGATCAGGTCGGCCGTATCCTCCAGCCCGATATGCAGCCGGACCAGCTGGCCCGGCTCGTCCCAGCCGGTGGCGGTACGGATTGGGCGGGGGTCGTAGGGCACCGCCAGGCTCTCGTAGCCGCCCCAGCTATAGCCCATGTGGAAAAGCTCCATCTCGTCCAGCATCGCCGCCAGGGCGGCGGGCGGAACCGGGTGCAGCAGCACGCCGAACAGCCCGCAGGCGCCGGTGAAATCGCGGCGCCACAAGGCGTGGCCGGGGTCGTCTTCCAGCGCCGGGTGCAGAATTCTCGCCACTTCCGGCCGCCCCTGCAGCCAGCGGGCGACCACGAGCGCGCTCTCCTGATGCCGGCGCAGCCGGACCGGCATGGTGCGGAGTCCGCGCAGCGCCAGATACACATCGTCAGGCCCGGCGCATTGGCCGAAATCGTAGGCGCAGCCCTTCACCCGGCGGTAGCCGGCCTCGTCGGCGCAGACCACCATGCCCATCATCGCGTCGGAATGGCCGACGATATATTTGGTCGCGGCGTGGACCGAGACGTCCACCCCCAGCGCGAAGGGCTTGAGGAACAGCGGCGTCCCCCAGGTATTGTCGATGATCGTCGCCGCCCCGCGAGCCCTTGCGGCGGCGGCGATCGCCGGCACGTCCTGGATCTCGAAGGTGTGCGAGCCCGGCGATTCCAGATAGACGACGCGAGTGTTGTCGCGGATCAGCGCGTCGATGCCGGCGCCGACCAGCGGGTCGTAGTAGGTGGTCTCGACGCCGAAGCGTTTCAGCACCTTGTCGCAGAAGTTCCTGGTCGGTCCATAAACGCTGTCGACCATCAGCAAATGGTCGCCGGCGGCCAGATGCGCCATCAGCGCCACCGTCACCGCCGACAGGCCTGATGAAGTGACGACGGCGCCGAAACCGCCTTCCAGCGCCGCCACCGCCTCTTCCAGCGGCTCGCTGGTCGGCGTGCCGGCCCGGCCGTAGGTATAGACGCCCTTCTCGAACTTCCGTCCGGCGCGGCCTTTCAGCTCGGCGACGGTCGGATAGAGGATGGTCGAGGCGTGATAGACGGGCGGGTTGACGATGCCATGGTTCTCCCAAGGCCGCAGCCCGGCGTGGGTGGCCACGGTATCCGGCCGCAGGTCACTGGTCTTCTTCGCCATCGTTTTGGCCGCCCCGGTTTTTGGCTGAAACGGCGGCATCTTTGGCACGGCCGGCGCCGGGGTCAAATCCTAATTTGGACGATGCGGAACTCTGAAATGCGCCAATTTTCCGCGGTTTGCCGCCGGATCGGGCCGTTTTTCCCTCGATCTGGAGTCGATTGTCCCAACCAATCGCTTCAATTCCAGGCCAAATCCTTGCTACAACTCCAGGACCAGGACGCACCAAGCGTTCGGAGGCAATCACAGTCATAGGGAAGCCATCATGAACCTGAAACACATTCTCGCCGCCGGCACTGCCGTCGCCATCGCTGGCTTCGCGCTTCCGGCGACGGCAGGGGAGACCCTGGACGCCATCAAGGCGCGCGGAATTCTGCATTGCGGCGTCAGCACCGGTCTGGCCGGGTTCTCCAACCCGGACAGCGAGGGCAAGTGGTCCGGACTCGACGTCGATGTCTGCAGAGCCCTTGCCGCCGCCGTGATCGGCGACGCGGACAAGGTGCAATACACACCGCTGACCGCCCAGCAGCGCTTCACCGCGTTGCAGTCGGGCGAGGTCGATATCCTGTCGCGCAACACGACCTGGACTCTCACCCGCGATACCTCGCTGGGTCTGAACTTCGCCGGCGTGACGTTCTATGACGGTCAGGGCTTCATGGTGCCCAAGGCGCTCGGCGTGTCCAGCGCGCTGGAACTCGACGGGGCCGCCGTCTGCGTGCAGCCGGGCACGACGACCGAACTCAACCTGTCCGACTTCTTCC
>JABDIP010000545.1 GCA_013003675.1 Inquilinus sp. | reverse complement strand
GGACGAAGGGAACAGCTTTCGGAATGTCGGTTATCAAGCCTGGTGTCACCAGCCTCCACCACTTCTTTCGCTCGGGCCCGATGCCCTGCCCCTACCTGTCGGGTCGCATCGAGCGGAAGCTGTTCACCCGGCTGTCGGGGCCCGATGCCGAAGCCCTGAATTCCACTTTGTCCCAGGCCGGGTTCCGGCGCAGCCACGACATCATCTATCGCCCGGTCTGTCCCGATTGCCGGGCCTGCGTGCCGGTCCGCATTCCGGTCAGCCGCTTCTCGCCCGGGCGCACCATGCGCCGCACCCGTCGCGCCAACGCCGACCTGAGCATGACCGAGCGACCGCCACGCGCCTCGCTAGAGCAGTTTCACATGTTCCAGCAGTACCAGCAGTCGCGTCACGGCGACAGCGACATGGCGCGGATGAGCCGGGCGGACTATGCGGCGATGATCGAGGAAGGCAGCGTCGCATCGACATTGCAGGAGTTCCGGGCACCGTCCGGCGCCCTGGTCGGCGCCATGCTGTCGGACCGGCTCGCCGACGGCTATTCCGCCGTCTACAGCTTCTTCGATCCCTCGCTGCCGGAACGCAGTCTCGGCACGTATATGGTGATGGCCCTGGTCGATGAGGCGACCGCCCAAGGCCTGCCGCACGTCTATCTTGGCTATTGGATCGCCGGCAGTCGAAAGATGTCGTACAAGACGCGGTTCCGCCCGCTGGAAGCCCTGACGGATGAAGGCTGGCGCGAGTTGTCCGACGCTCCGCCGGCGTCGCGCGGATAGTCGTCCGCCGCGGTCCGGATACAGCGGCGTATCCGCTCTCCGTTGCCCCGAATCCGACTTTCGCGCCGGCGGGTTCCAGGACAACCGGGGCGCCAACTCTATGATTCTATTTTAGTTTAACTTCCCCCGCCCGGCGTACTCCAGTTGCTCGGCCCTGGATCAATCACATTAGTTGCTTTCCGGATAGGCGGCTGTAAAGTGGCGGCCACCTGTTCAGGAGGCTCCACGAGAACCGCCGATCTGGCCGGAATCGAAGGCCCGCACAGCGCGCCAGAAGCCGCACCATCCATCCAGACATGCCGGGAAGGGAACACCAATGGATCGTCGATCTTTCATCACAGGCGCCGCTGTCGGCGCCGCGGCCGGCGCCGCAGCCGTCGGCGCGATCATGGCAACGCGCAAGCAGCCGGCCCCGCAGATGGCCGAGCCGGCCCCGGTGGCCGCTCCGGCCGCCCCCGCGATCAACACCGGCATGCGCGAACTGCGCATGGTGACCACCTGGCCGAAGGACTTCCCCGGCCTCGGGACCGGCGCCCAGCGGCTGGCCGACCGCATCACGGCGATGACCGATGGCAGGATCACCGTCAAGCTGTTCGCCGCCGGCGAGTTGGTGCCGCCGTTCGAGAGTTTCGACGCGGTGTCCAGCGGCAACGCCGACTGCCTGCACGCCGCCGCCTATTACTGGCAGGGCAAGTCCAAGGCGTTCAACTTCTTCACCGCCGTGCCGTTCGGCCTGACGGCCTCCGAACTCAACGCCTGGATCCACCACGGTGGCGGCCAGGCGCTGTGGGACAAGCTGGGCGCCGAGTTCAATCTCAAATCCTTCCTCGCCGGCAACACCGGCGTTCAGATGGGTGGCTGGTTCCGCAGCGAGGTCAACACGCCGGAGGATTTCAACGGCCTGAAGTTCCGCATGCCGGGCCTCGGCGGCGAGGTGCTGCGCCGGCTCGGCGCGGCGGTCGTCGCCCTGCCCGGCGGCGAGATCTTCCCGTCGCTGCAATCGGGCGCGATCGACGCGACGGAATGGGTGGGGCCGTGGAACGACCTTGCCTTCGGGTTCTACCGCGTTGCCAAGTTCTACTACTACCCGGGCTTCCACGAGCCGGGCTCCGGGCTGGAATGCACCTGGAACCTCGATCTGTGGAACAGCTTCAGCGCCAGCGAGCAGACCATGATCGGCGCCGCCTGCTCGGCGGAGAACGACATCATGCTGGCCGAGTTCAACGCGCGGAACACCGACGCGCTGGACACGCTGGTATCCCAGCATGGCGTCGAACTGCGCAAATTCTCCGACAGCATCTACCAGGCCTTCGCTGGGGCTGCAGAGGACGTGCTGGCCGAGGCGGGCCAATCCGACGCGCTGACCGGCGAGATCTACGACAGCTTCATCGAGTTCCGCCGCAAGGCCATGTCCTGGACCACGTTGTCCGACCAGTCCTACGCCGATCTGCGGACCAAGTTCATCGGCGGCTGAGCCACCGATGTGCGAAGAACGGGGCGGTCCGGCCCGGCGCGTGCCGATGCCGGCCGCCCCGCTTTGATGACCGGCATCAGAGACCGGTCGGAATACGGGGAGGGAGTTGTCCGGTGAGCGGAATGGCCCGAACCATCGCCGCGTCGATCGATTGGCTGAACGACGTCGTCGGACGCACGGTGTCGTGGCTGACCCTGTTCATGGTGCTGGTGCAGTTCGCGCTGGTGATCATGCGCTACGTCTTCGGGGTCGGCTCGATCCTGGTCCAGGAATCGCTGATCTACGCCCACGGTACGCTGTTCATGCTGGCCGCGGGGTATACCCTGCTGCTGGACGGCCATGTCCGGGTCGACATCTTCTATCGCGGCGCGTCGCCGCGCGGAAAGGCGCTCACCGATCTGTTCGGCGTGATCTTCCTGCTGGCGCCGTTCTGCATCCTGATGTGGGTCGCCAGCCTGCCTTACGTCCTGGCGTCCTGGTCGGTCTTCGAAGGTTCGCGTGAGACCAGCGGGCTTCCTGCCGTCTTCCTGCTCAAATCGGTGATCCTCGCCTTCGTCGTCCTGATCGCCCTGCAAGGTCTTTCGCTGGCGATCAAATCCGTCCTGGTACTGGTCGGTGCGTCGCCGACGGCCGCGCCCGGCCGGCATCCGGAGGCATAGGCCATGCTGCTCGGCGAGGCACTCGACCTCCTGATGTTCGCCACCGTCTGCGTGGTACTGCTGGCCGGATTTCCGGTCGCCTTCTCGCTCGCCGGCACCGCGCTCGTCTTCGCGCTGATCGGCTATACCGCGGGGGTCTTCGACCTCAACTTCGTCGCCTTCCTGCCGCAGCGCGTCTTCGGCACGATGACCAACGAGGTGCTGATCGCCGTCCCGTTGTTCGTCTTCATGGGCGTGATGCTCGAGCGCTCGAAGGTGGCGGAGGAACTGCTGGAGAGCATGGGCCGGCTGTTCGGCACGCTGCGCGGCGGGCTCGGCATTTCGGTCAGCATCGTCGGCGCCCTGCTCGCCGCCTCCACCGGCATCGTCGGCGCCACGGTCGTCACCATGGGTCTGCTGTCGCTGCCGACCATGCTGCGCCGCGGCTACGACCCGAAGCTGGCCTGCGGCTCGATCTGTGCCGCCGGCACGCTGGGACAGATCATTCCGCCCTCGATCGTGCTGGTCCTGCTCGGCGACGTGATCAGCTCCGCCTACCAGAAGTCGCAGCTCGAAGCGGGCAACTTCTCGCCCGACACGGTATCGGTCGGCGATCTGTTCGCCGGCGCCCTGTTGCCGGGCCTGATGCTGGTCGGCCTCTACATCGCCTATCAGATCGGCATGGCGATCTTCCGGCCGGAGGGTTCGCCTGCCCTGCCGCCCGACGAGGGCATCGCCGGCATGAGTCGCGCCCAGGTCTACGGCAAGATCGCCCATGCACTGCTGCCGCCGGTGCTCCTGATCGTCGCCGTGCTCGGCTCGATCCTGACCGGCATCGCCACGCCGACCGAGGCGGCGGCGGTCGGTGCCATCGGCGCCCTGCTGCTGGCCGGGTTGCGGCTCGACGAGAGCCACGGCCTGCTGATCTATGCCGCCGGGCTGTGCCTGATCGGACTGCTGGTGCTGACCGGCTATGTCGATCTGCGGATCACCCGGGCGCAGATACCGGCCGGCGACATGAAGTGGATCGTCGTCGCCATCTTACTGGCGCTCGGCATTCTCACCGGGATCGTCATCAGCCTGATGCGGGTCTACCGCACCGACATCCTGCAATCGGTCATGCGTTCGACCGCGCAGATCAGCTCGATGGTCTTCGTCATCCTGATCGGCGCCGCGCTGTTCAGCCTCGTGTTCCGCGGCCTCGGCGGCGACGAGACGGTGCAGGAATTCCTCGGCGCCATGCCGGGCGGCGTGATCGGCGCCATGGTCATCGTCATGGCGGTGATGTTCGTGCTCGGCTTCTTCCTCGACTTCATCGAGATCACCTTCGTGGTGGTGCCGATCGTCGCGCCGGTCCTGCTCGCGATGGGGCTCAATCCGGTCTGGCTCGGGGTGATGATGGCGATGAACCTGCAGACCTCGTTCCTGACCCCGCCCTTCGGGTTCGCCCTGTTCTACCTGCGCGGCGTGGCGCCGGATTCGATCCGCACCAGCGAGATCTATCGTGGCGCCATCCCGTTCGTGACGATCCAGATTCTCGGCCTCATCCTGCTCGCCCTGTTCCCGGCGATGGCCACCTGGCTGCCGACGGTGGTGTTCGGGCCGTAGGGCCCGATCGACGTCGTTGCCGGCCGATCCCCGCACCGCTTGACCTGCATCAAGGTCGGCGCCGGCCGATCGCCTGACACTCCGTGACGAAAGAAGACGGCAGGGGCCGTCCGACAGGGAAGAGGTGTCACGGGCGGTGTTCCAGGTTCGCATTCATGGCCGCGGCGGCCAGGGCGTCGTCTCCAGCGCGGAGATGCTGTCGGTGGCGGCCTTTCTCGAAGGCAAGCACAGCCAAGCGTTCCCGAGCTTCGGGTCGGAGCGCATGGGGGCGCCGGTCATGGCCTTCTGCCGCATCGACGACAAGGAAATCCGGCTGCGCGAGCCGGTCGGCGAGCCCGATGCGCTGATCATCCAGGACACCACGCTGTTGCACCAGGTCGACCTGTTCAGCGGCGTCGACGCCAAGGGCTACCTCCTGATCAACACCAGCGGCGACATCGCCCAGCTCGGCATCGGCGAATTCGTCGCCCGCTTCCCGGCCGGCCATGTGCAGACCGTGCCGGCGACCGAACTCGCCCTGGAGCATGTCGGCCGGCCGGTGCCGAACGCGGCGCTGCTCGGGGGTTTCGCGGCGATCTCCGGCGAGGTCTCGCTGGATTCCGTGGAAACGGCGATCCGCGAGAAGTTTCCCGGCGCCGTCGGCGAGGGCAACGCCAAGGCCGCCGCCGCCGCCTTCCACGCCATCGAGAGCCAGCGGTAGAGGGCCGGCCATGCTGAAACAGATCGAGGGTTCGCAAGCGGTCGCCGAGGCGGTGGCGATGTGCCGTCCCGAGGTGATCGCCGCCTATCCGATCACGCCGCAGACCCACATCGTCGAGGGGCTGGCGGCGATGGTGCGCGAGGGCAAGGTCGGGACCTGCCAATACATCAATGTGGAATCCGAGTTCGCCGCGCTCAGCGCCGCCATCGGCGCCTCGGCCGCCGGCGCCCGCACCTACACGGCGACCAGCAGCCAGGGCCTGCTGTTCATGGCCGAGGCGGTCTACAACGCATCGGGGCTCGGCCTGCCGATCGTGATGACCATCGGCAACCGGGCGATCGGCGCGCCGATCAATATCTGGAACGACCACTCCGACAGCATGTCGATGGCCAATTCCGGCTGGCTGCAGCTGTTTGCCGAGACCAACCAGGAAGCCGTCGACCTGCACATCCAGGCGTTCCGGCTGGCGGAGCAGCTTTCCGTCCCGGTCATGGTCTGCGTCGACGGCTTCATCCTGACCCACGCCTATGAGCGGGTGGATATTCCCGACCCCGATCAGGTCGATCGCTTCCTGCCGGGCTTCGAGCCGGTCCAGGTACTCGATCCGGACGACCCGATCTCCATGGGGGCCATGGTCGGGCCGGAGGCGTTCATGGAGGTCCGCTATCTCGCCCACCACAAGCAGATGCAGGCACTCGAGGCGATCCCCGCCTTGGCGGCCGACTTCGCCGAGTCCTTCGGCCGCGAGTCCGGTGGCCTGATCGCGCCCTACCGCACCGAGGGGGCGGAGACGGTGGTGCTGGCGCTGGGCTCGGTCAACGGCACCCTGAAGGACGCGGTCGACGAGATGCGCGCGGACGGGCAATCCGTCGGTGCCATAAAGATCGTCTCCTTTCGCCCCTTCCCGCTCGCCCAGCTCCGCGAAGCGCTGGCCGGCGCGAAACGCGTCGTCGTGGTGGAAAAGGACCTCGCCCTCGGCCTCGGCGGCATCGTCGCCAGCAATGTGCGCATGGCGCTGCGCGGCCTCGCCACGCCGGTCTACACGGTGATCGCCGGCCTCGGCGGGCGGTCCATCACCAAACGATCGCTGACGCGGGTCATCGCGGCCGCCACCACCGACACCCTGGAAGATCCGCATTTCCTCGATCTCGACTGGCAGGCGGTCGACAGCGAGTTGGCGCGGTGGAAGGAGCGGCGGCGCGCCGGACCGATCGCCGAGAACCTGCTGCGCGAGATGGGGTTGGTCGGCCACCGGCCGCACGGAACGGAAGGCCCGACGTCATGAGCCAGCGCGTCAAGTTCTACCAGACCGGCACCTTCACCGTCGGCAACCGCCTGCTCGACGCCGACCAGCGCACGGTGCAGGCGACCCGCGAGCGCAACAACTCGCTCACCTCCGGCCACCGCGCCTGCCAGGGCTGCGGCGAGGCGCTGGGCGCCCGCTACGCGGTCGACGCCGCCATGCGCGCCGCCGACAACCGGCTGGTCGCGGTCAACGCCACCGGCTGCCTCGAAGTGTTCTCGACCCCCTATCCGGAGTCGTCCTGGCAATTGCCATGGCTGCATTCGCTGTTCGGCAACGCGCCCGCGGTCGCCGCCGGGGTCGCCGCGGCCCTGCGTGCCAAGGGCGATACGCGCACCCGCGTGCTGGCCCAGGGCGGCGACGGCGGCACGGTCGATATCGGCTTCGGCTGCCTGTCGGGCATGTTCGATCGCAACGACGACGTTCTGTACATCTGCTACGACAACGAAGCCTACATGAATACCGGCGTCCAGCGCTCGGCGAGGACGCCGGCGGCGGCCCGCACCGCGACGACGCCGGCCGTCGGCGAGCACCCCGGCAACGTCATGGGCCAGGGCAAGAACCCGGCGCTGATCGCCATGGCGCACGAGATCCCCTACGTCGCCACCGCCAGCGTTGCCGATCTGCACGATCTGGAGGCCAAGGTGACCCGGGCGATGGGCATGGGCGGCGCCCGCTACATCCATATCCATGTGCCCTGCCCGCTGGGCTGGGGGTCGCGGCCCTGCGATACCATCATGCTCGCGCGGCTGGCGGTCGAGAGCGGCCTGTTCCCACTCTACGAGGCCGAGCACGGCGAGGTGGTCGACGTCACGCCGATCCGCCGCCGGGTGCCGGTCGAGGACTACCTTCGCCCGCAAAAGCGCTTCGCCCATCTGTTCCGCGGCGAGGGCCAGGCCGAAACCCTGGCCGCCATCCAGGCAACCGCCGACCGCAACATCCGCCGCTTCGGCCTCGTGCCCGAGGAGGTCTCCTGATGGAACACCCCTTCGCCATTTCCCTGGACGTCGGCTCCAGCCTCGCCAACCACACCGGCAATTGGCGCACCGAGCGGCCGGTCTATCTCGACCGGCTACCGCCCTGCAACAATGCCTGCCCGGCGGGAGAGAACATCCAGAGCTGGCTGCATCGGGCCGAGGAGGGCGACTACGAGGGCGCCTGGCGGGTGCTGATCGCCGACAACCCCTTTCCGGCCGTGCACGGCCGGGTTTGCTATCACCCCTGCGAGGATGCCTGCAATCGCGGCCAGATCGACGAAACCGTCAGCATCCACGCGGTTGAGCGATTCCTCGGCGACGAGGCGCTGAAGCGCGGCTGGACGATCGAACCCGGCCCCGATACCGGCAAGAAGGTCCTGGTGATCGGTGCCGGTCCCAGCGGCCTGTCCGCGGCCTATCATCTGCGCCGGCTGGGCCATGCGGTCACCGTGCGCGAGGCCGGCCCGATGGCCGGCGGCATGTTGCGCTTCGGCATCCCGAAATACCGGCTGCCGCGCGACGTGCTCGACGGCGAGATTGCCCGCATCGCCGCCATGGGGGTCGAATTCGTCTTCGAGTCCAAGGTCGAGGACATTCCGGCCGAGATGGAAACCGGTGGTTTCGACGCCGTCTTCGTCGCGGTCGGCGCCCATCTCGCGAAGCGGACGACGATCCCGGCCCGCGAGGCCGGCAAGATCCTCGACGCGGTCAGCGTGTTGCGCGACATGGAGACCGGCGACCCGCCCAAGCTCGGCCGCCGGGTCGTCGTCTATGGCGGCGGCAACACGGCGATCGACGTCGCCCGCACCGCCAAGCGCCTGGGGGCGTCTGAGGCGCTGATCGTTTATCGCCGCACCCGCGAGCAGATGCCGGCGCATGATTTCGAGGTGCGTGAAGCCCTCGAGGAAGGCGTGCTCATCAACTGGCTGCAGACCATCAAGCAGATCGACGCCACCACCTTCACGGTGGAAAAGATGCGCATCGACGAGTCCGGCTGGCCGCAGCCGACCGGCGAGTTCGAGACCATCGAGGCGGACACCCTGGTGCTCGCCCTCGGCCAGAATGTCGATACCGGGTTCCTGGAGTCGGTGCCCGGCGTCGCCATCGCCAAGGACGGCGTGGTCGAGGTCGACGCCCACATGATGACCGGCCGCCCCGGGCTGTTCGCCGGCGGCGACATGGTGCCGGCGGAGCGCACGGTCACCGTCGCCGTCGGTCACGGCAAGAAGGCGGCGCGCAACATCGACGCCTGGCTGGCCGGCGGCACCTACGACCCGCCGCCGAAACACGAGCTCGCCGATTTCGACCTGCTCAACGCCTGGTATTACACCGACGCCGACCAGTCGGTACAGCCACAGCTCGACATCGCGCGCCGGGCCTCGACCTTCGGCGAGGTGGTCGGCGGCCTCGACGAGACGACCGCCCTGTTCGAGGCGCGGCGCTGCCTGTCCTGCGGCAACTGCTTCGAATGCGACAACTGCTACGGCGTCTGCCCGGACAATTCGGTCATCAAGCTCGGCCCCGGCAATCGTTTCGAGTTCAACTACGATTTCTGCAAGGGCTGCGGCCTGTGCGTCGCCGAATGCCCCTGCGGCGCCATCAAGATGGTGCCGGAAACAACCTGAGGGCGTTGGGCACGGCGCCAAAGAATGCGGAATTGATCCTCGTCATTTGCGACAACACCATCCGGCGGGCTTAATTGCGCGATTGGCGAACCGGTTCCACGGTTGCCGGGGACTGAGCCTGCCCAATCTTCCGCACGCTCGACCGAGCGCGGCGAAATCACGGTATGAGGGGAATATGGTCAAGAATCGAGCATTCTTATCCATTTCGCTGGTCGTCTTCTTCGGCGCGCTTCTTGTTGCCTGGGTGACCCAG
>JABDIP010000543.1 GCA_013003675.1 Inquilinus sp. | reverse complement strand
CATCGCCAGGAAGGACTGGTCGCCGAGCTCCGGCAGTTTGTGGGCGGCGAGTTGGACCGGGGCGCCGGCGCCGCCGGGACCGATGAAGTCGACGGAGATGTTGTCGATCCGCCCGCAGCTCCCGGCGACGGTGATCAGCCGCCGGATCAGTCCGCGATGGGCGGGCACGAGCAAATCGTCGATATGGCGGCCGATCAGCCGATCGGGGGACAGGCCGGTCGCCGGGATCGTGAGGCCGGCGGCGAAGGTGATCGTGTTGTCGGGATCGAGCTCGATCAGCGTGTCGGCCCAGCAGAAGGCAAGCGCGACGAAACGGTCCCGGTCGGCCTTCAGTCTTTCCGTCGTTGCCGGTTGGTCGGCGGTCTTGGTCATAACAGCCTTGAGTGTCTGGTGTTTAGGGGGGCAGGGCGCAGGGTCACACCACGCTCAGCGAGCCGTCGGCGTCGCCGCCATCGCCGCTGATGAATTGCCGAGCCAATTGGCTGAGCACATGCTCGACATCGGCCGGGCAAACCTGGCGATACTCTTGCACCAGCCGCTCGACGATGGTGTCGGTGTAGACCTTCTTCCACACTTTCTTCTCGCGCGGTCCGCCGTCGAAATCGGGGCGCACGACCCGCACGACGTCGAGCGCGACGCGGAACGCGGCGAAAAGCTCGCCAGGCAGGTCCGTCTTGCCGTAGAGGCCCCGGAAACCGAGGGGGCCGCGCTCATAGAGCAGGGAACGACAATCATCGATCGTCATCTGCGCCAACCGGGCGATGCCGGCCTCGAAGAAATGCAGGTCGCCGACGCATATGGCCCGCAGCAACAGCGATGGCGTCAGCTTGCCGCTGGCGAACAGCCGGCCGGCCATCGATTCCACCTCGGCGACGCGCGGTTCGTCCGCTATCAATTGGGTAATCGCCCGTTCGCGGCCATGCTGCGAAAGCTCGTCGGCGATCGCCGGCGGCAGTTGGTGGCGCTCGATAAGCCGTTGGCGGAGGGATTCCGACACGATCTCAACCAGCCGCTGGCTCACCGCCAGCGGCAGCGTCCGTCTGTCGACCATCATCGCCGGCACTCCGGAATCGTCGTCGAAATCGTCCAGGACCCGGTGCAGCGCCGGCTCTCCGATGCGGGCGCCCTCATTGGCCAGCAGCACGCAGACCACGTTCTTGCGACCGGTCTCCACCAGGGACTGTGAGACCTCCTCCGACACGGTGGCGCGTTCGGCGATGGCGAATTGCTTGGATTCATTGCCCGCCCGGATCACCGAAATCAGCGCGTCGTCGCCCAGCACCTCAGAATACCGCAAGATCGGCAGCGCGACGGACTCGATGTCGTGGGCGAGCCGCAGCGCGATCGACGGCGGCAGCAGGGGGCTGTGCTTGACGTGCTCGGCCAGGGACTCCCGAACCTCGTCGGCGATGTCGGCGGCGAGGATGTCGAGGATGCTCTCGGCGAGGGCGCGTTCGCGATCGGTCAGTTGGCCGCGCGAGAACTCCGCCGCGACGCTTGCGGCCGTCTCGGCGCGGGCATGCGCCGACCGGTCGCCCAGCAGGCGGTCAATGCGCTCCTTGGTCAGCGCCGGTGGGTTCTTGGCGGGTCCCAGCATGGCCTACATCGCGCGTGATCGGGGCGGCACGCCGGCGCCAGCCGGGGTTCGCCGAGGGCCCATTCAGCGTGGGGGAGAACGGTTAAGTGCAGCTTAAATGCGGATCGTTGCGCTGGAGGCAGGGTTCAATTGGCAGGCTCTTGCGGCGAGTCCTTGCCGCGCTGGGTGCCATCGTGGATCAACCGGAGATGGCGCCCTTCGACACGGCGCCCGCCGGCAGTCACGGACTTCGCCCTGGCCTTCGCCGCCCGCCGAGTGGCGTGTTTTTTTCTTATCTCGCGCAGCGCCTCACGGTAGCTGCGAAGGCGGCGCTCCAAATAGGGGCTTACCATTGGCCGCCATAGCTCCCAATTGTCGTTTATCGTTACCTCTTTGTTAATGGATAATATTGGCGATCATATGGCATTTCACAACACAATTGTCGGCCAGCGATATTTCGGAATAATCCTGCGAATTTCTCAGGAATCGGTCTTGTGTTCCTCAATTCTGATCAATTCCGTGCGAGAATTATTGGTTAACGAGGAAACTATATTTCCGATCGGAGTGAACGGGGCGGTGCCGTTGGCACGTCAAACGTCGTGACGGCACCGAATTCTCACCGCACCCCCGCCTTGCCCAATTCGCCCGCCAGACGGCCGGTCAGCCAGAGGAGGTACATGCGGAAGTCGCTGAACAACGACCAGACGGGATGGGTGAATGTCGCGGGCCGGTTGTGCTCCACGGCAAAATGGCCGACCCAGGCAAAGAAGTATCCGGCCACCAACGCTGCGCAGAGCGGCCACGGGGAACCGGTCGCCGGCGCTGCGGCCAACAGCAGGATCGCCAGCGTCGTGCCGAGATAGTGCAGGCGGCGGGTGTTCGGATGCGCGTGCTCGCGCAGGTAATGCGGCCAGAATTCGGCATAGGTGGCGAACTTTTCGGCCATCGGGCGGGCGCCTCACGCGGTGTCCGGTCGGCCGCCAGTTTCGCCCGCCGGCCGCCGCCGGACAAGGCCTCGGCCGCCCCGCGGCCTTGCATTCTGGGGCCAGTCGGCCTAATCAAGCCGGCTCGGATTTCAGCAGGTGCGATGTCATGGGCTACAGGGTCGCGGTGATCGGCGCCACCGGCAATGTCGGCGGCGAACTCTTGAACATCCTGGCGGAGCGGTCGTTCCCGGTTGACGCGGTGGCGGCGCTCGCCTCCGAGCGGTCGGCGGGCCGCGAGGTCTCGTTCGGCGAGGACGATGTGCTGAAGGTGCAGGATCTGGCGACCTTCGATTTCCGCGGCTGGGACATCGCGCTGTCGTCGCCGGGCGCCAAGGTATCGGCGGTCCACGCCCCGCGCGCCGCCAAGGCCGGCTGCGTCGTCATCGACAACACCTCGCAGTTCCGCATGGACCCCGACGTGCCGCTGGTGGTGCCGGAGGTCAATCCCGAGGCGATCGCCGGGCACACCAAGCGCAACATCATCGCCAACCCGAATTGCTCGACCATCCAGATGGTCGTCGCGATGAAGCCGTTGCACGAACTGGGACGGATCCGCCGCGCCGTGGTGGCGACATACCAGGCGGTGTCGGGCGGCGGCCGCGCGCCGATGGACGAGTTGTTCAATCAGACCCGCGGCATCTTCGTGAACGACCCCATCCGCAAGGAGCAGTTCACCAAGCAGATCGCCTTCAACGTCATTCCCCATTGCGACGTCTTCATGGACGACGGCTCGACCAAGGAGGAATGGAAGATGATGGCGGAGACCAAGAAGATCCTGGACCCGTCGATCAAGGTGACGGCGACCTGCGTGCGCGTGCCGGTCTTCATCGGCCATTCCGAGGCGATCAACCTGGAATTCGAGCGGCCGGTCAGCGCCGAGGCGGCGCGCGCCGCCCTGCGCAAGATGCCGGGGATCGTGGTCGTCGACCATCGCGCCGATGAAGGCTATGTGACACCGGGCGAGGCCGCCGGCGAGGACGCCATCTATGTCAGCCGCATCCGCGAGGACCACACGGTCGAGAACGGGTTGTCGCTGTGGGTGGTGGCGGACAATCTGCGCAAGGGGGCGGCGTTGAACGCGGTGCAGATCGCCGAGGCCCTGGTCCGCGACTACAAGGCCGCGGCCGCCTGACGCTGGTGTCATGGTTTCGAGGTTCGGCACATTTCATGTGCCGGATTTCGCAAGCTGAATGACACGAGAATCAAATTTTAGTGGCCCGCCGAACGAGGAGAGCGCCCGATGCCTGCCGCCGCCCGTCCCCGCCGTTCCGTCCTCTACATGCCGGGGTCGAACGCCCGGGCCCTGGAGAAGGGCAAGTCGCTGCCGGCCGACGGACTGATCCTCGATCTGGAGGACGCGGTGGCGCCGGACGCGAAGGCCATGGCGCGCGGCCAGATCGCCGAGGCGGTCCGCCAGGGCGGCTATGGCGGCCGGGAGATCCTGGTCCGCGTCAACGCCCCGGAGACCGAATGGGGCAACGACGACATCATCGCCATCGCCACCTGCGGCGCGGATGCGATCCTGCTGCCGAAGGTCGAGAACGCCGCGACCGTGCAGCGCATCGACGAATGGATGCGCGATCTGGGCGCGCCCGACACCATGGCCCTGTGGTGCATGATAGAGACGCCGCTCGGCGTGCTGAACGTCAGCGAAATCGCTGGCGCGACCCAGCGGCTCGGCGGTTTCGTCATGGGCACCTCCGACCTCGCCAAGGATCTGCACGCCAGCCACACGCCGATGCGGCTGCCGATGCTGACGGCGCTCGGCCTGTGCATGCTGGCCGGCCGGGCGCACGGGCTGGCGATGATCGACGGCGTGCATCTCGACCTCGAGGACGAGGCCGGGTTCGCCGATTCCTGCCGCCAGGGGTTGGAGCTGGGCTTCGATGGCAGGAGCCTGATCCATCCCAAGCAGATCGCCCGCGCGAACGAGGTCTTCGCGCCGGGTGCCGGCGAGATCGACAATGCCCGGCGGATCATCGACGCGCACCGCGCGGCGGTCGCCGAAGGCAAGGGGGTGGTCGTGGTGGATGGCAGGCTGGTCGAGAACCTGCATGTCGAGAACGCCCTGCGCATCGTCGCCCTGGCCAACGCTATCGACGAACTGGAGTCGCAAGCCGGCGGCTGAGGTTCGGGCCGGAGCCGGTTCCACGTGAGTGGATAATGCCTTGGCCCGCATCTAGTGCGTCGGGGGCCGCCGGCCACAAAACCTTGTTGCCGGGAATCGACGAATCAGATAAAGACTGAGGCGTCAGGGGTGAGGTTCCGGAGAACTCCACCTTGCGCGACTTGGCTGGAACCGTATCGCGCGTCCTGACGCCTCAGGAGCCGGGCTGGCTCGTTGCCCACATCCTTTGTGACGGTAGCCCTTTGGACGGCACTGGCCTGCCACCCTTCGGGCCGTTTCCGTCCCGACCGGAGCCACACGAGGTGGCCCGGCCGCGACGGAAGGGCTTGTCTTCCGCGCCGGCCGATCCGCGAAGATCGTCCTTTGCCTCCGACGGGCCCACTGCAGGGCTTGCTCCGACACCGGTCGCATCTCCGACTTGCCCCGTTCGACCGACACCTTCCGATCCGGCGAAGCCGAATCTTCCGACATCTTCTGGAAGGCCGGCCTAAGCCCGTCTTCCCCTGACCGACCGCGATCCGAAGATCGGGCCGGCGCCGTTCGAGGCCGCCATCGGCGGCGCGCCCGGGCCCCGGATGCCGTCCGACCTTCCGCTTCGGGCCGAAACCCGAAATCGTCATGCCGGCCGGCCGCCCACCCGGGTCCGACGCCCCTTGCGGGCCGCCCTTCCCGGGCCATCGACCGATCGTTTCCGTACCGACATCCCCGAAAGACTGCCGGTGGTCGGAACCGTCCGCTCGACGGGCCGTCACGCTGTCTGCGTGCCCCTGGAGTGTCCGACTCGGCGGTGCGCCGATCAATTAGAAAATGTCAAAAGAACGAAGAAATCGGTGCATAAATTTCGCGCCTATGCACAAAACCTCCACCGGTTTTCCACAGAGTTATCGATTCTCCGTACCGGCCGGCGGTGTTGTCAGCCGCGCGGCGAAGCGCAACCGCACATAGTCGGCGGTCCAGCGACCGCGTTCGTCGCACAGGGCCGGGCGCAGCAGGGCGACCGCCTTGTCCCGCGCCGCCGCTCGCTCGCGCTCCGACAACACCCGGAACGCCGGCGCGGCAAGCGTCTCCAGCCAGTCCTCCATGGCGCCCGGCAGCGGCGTCGGCCGCGGAATGCTTTCGATCGTGTCGACGCCGAACCCGTGCGCCTCCAGCCGCCCGTGATAGGCGTCGACGGTCGGGAAATACCAGGGGCTGATACTGGCGAAATCGACGCCGCGTCCGGCCAGCACGGCGGTCAGGGCGGTGACGATGGCGGCGACATTGCCGGCGCCGCCGAATTCGCCGACGAAACGACCGCCGGGCCGCAGGGCGCGACGGACCCCGGCCAGGACGGCATCGGCGGCCGTCATCCAATGCAGCGCGGCGTTGGAGAAGACGGCGTCGAACTCGGCCGTGAAGGACAGGGCCGCCGCGTCGGCGGTGCGGGCGTCGATGCCGCGCGCCCGTGCCGCCGCGACCATGTCAGCCGAGGCGTCGATGCCGACCACCTCGGCGCCGGCGGCGATCAGGGACTCGGTCAAGGTGCCGTCGCCGCAGCCGAGGTCGAGAATCCGCTCGCCCGGCCGGGGCGCCAGCAGCGTCACGACCGGCGCGCCGAGCGCCGGGACGAAGGCGGCATGGTCGCGATAGCGCCGGACATCCCAATCGTCGGGGAACGCCCCCGCGGCCTCCGCCTCGCGCCCCGTGCCGCCGGTGCCGTTGTCGGACTTCATCCGTCGCTCCCGCCCATGGCCGGCAAGTCTATGACGCCGCGACGGTCAAAGCCATGCTGGCAGCGGCGTTGCGGGCATTTCGCCGGCCCGCGGTTGCATTGACTTGCCGGGGCCGGGCGCGTACACCAGTTTTCCTTCAGAAACCGCGTCGCACGGCGCGATTCGGCGGTGCATCCGCGCCGCCCGAGCCGACCACCAGAGGGCTGTTCATGGCCAGTACGGACAACCGGCCGCTATCGCCGCATCTGCAGATCTATCGCTGGCCGCTCAGCATGCTGACGTCGATCCTGAATCGGGTCACCGGCGTCGGGCTGACGGTCGGCACCTTGGTCCTGATCTATTGGCTGATCGCCGCCGCCGCCGGGCCGGAAAGCTTCGCCACCGCGCAGGCGCTGCTCGGCTCGTGGGTCGGCCGATTGCTGTTGTTCGGCTGGACCTGGGCGCTGTTCTTTCACCTCTGCAACGGCATCCGGCACATGGCGTGGGACGCCGGCTGGGGTTTCGAGATTCCGACGATCGACGCCACCGGATGGATTGTGGTGCTGGCATCCATCGTGCTGACGGTGACCGCCTGGGTGTTGGGCTATGCCGCGATGGGGGTGCTGTGATGGGTCTGCGAACGCCGCTTTCCCGCGCCCGCGGCCTCGGTTCGGCCAAGGACGGCACGCATCACTGGTGGATTCAGCGGATCACCGCGATCGCCTTGGTCCCGTTGTCGCTGTGGTTCGTCGCCTCGATGGTCGGGCTCGCCGGCGCCGACCATGCCGCGGTGACCGCCTGGTTGGCGCACCCGGCGGTGGCGGTGCTGATGGTGCTGCTGGTGGCGGCGACGCTCCATCACGCCCAGCTCGGCCTGCAGACCATGTATGAGGATTACATCCATCTGCACTGGCTGAAGATCGTCGCCGACCTGACGACCAAGATGGCGTCGCTGGCGCTTGGCGTCGCCGCGGCCTTCGCGGTGTTGAAGATCGCTCTAGGAGGATAGCGCCGGCCATGGCAACCGCATCGGGATCGAAGGCCGCCAAGGCCGCCAAAGCTTACGAGATCATCGACCACAGCTACGACGTCATCGTCGTCGGCGCCGGTGGCGCGGGCCTGCGGGCGACCTTCGGCATGGCCGAGAAGGGGCTGAGGACGGCGAACATCACCAAGGTGTTTCCGACCCGCAGCCACACGGTCGCCGCCCAGGGCGGTGTTTCCGCCGCGCTCGGCAATATGGGCGAGGACGACTGGCGCTGGCACATGTACGACACGGTCAAGGGGTCGGACTGGCTGGGCGACCAGGACGCCATCGAATACATGTGCCGCGAGGCGGTGCCGGCGATCTACGAGTTGGAGCACTACGGACTGCCGTTCAGCCGCACCGCCGACGGCAAGATCTACCAGCGCGCCTTCGGCGGCATGACGACGCGGTTCGGCGAGGGCCAGGCCTATCGCACCTGTGCCGCCGCCGACCGCACCGGCCATGCCATGCTGCACACCCTCTACCAGCAGGCGCTGAAGCACGATGCCGAGTTCTTCGTCGAGTACATCGCGCTGGATCTGATCATGGAGGACGGGGCGTGCCGCGGGGTGATGTGCTGGAACCTCGACGACGGCACGATCCACCGCTTCCGCGCCCATCAGACGGTTTTGGCCACCGGCGGCTATGGTCGCGCCTATTTCTCCTGCACCTCGGCGCACACCTGCACCGGCGACGGCAACGCCATGGTGCTACGCGCCGGCCTGCCGCTCCAGGACATGGAGTTCGTCCAGTTTCACCCGACCGGTATCTATGGGTCCGGATGCCTGATCACCGAGGGGGCTATCTCACGAATTCCAACGGCGAGCGCTTCATGGAGCGCTATGCCCCCTCGGCGAAGGATCTCGCTTCGCGCGATGTCGTCTCGCGCGCCATGACGATGGAAATCCGCGAAGGCCGCGGCATCGGCAAGGAAGACGACCACATC
>JABDIP010000524.1 GCA_013003675.1 Inquilinus sp. | reverse complement strand
TTGGGCGCGCCGCCGAGGCCGCCCCGCACCGGATCGACCTCGGCCACCAGCCGCTCGGCGACCGCATCGAGGGCCTCGCGCGGCACGCCTTCGCCGGCGGCGTTTTCCGCCTGCCGGGCGAGGGCCTCGCCCAGGGCGGCGACGTTCTGCGCCACCCGGTCCGGGTTCTGGCGGCAGGTCTCGGCGATGGCGCGCAGCACGTCGGCAAAGCCCGGACGGCCGAACCGGGCATCGGGCGGGAAATAGGTGCCGCCCCAGAACGGCTCGCCGGCCGGCGTCAGTAACATGGTCAGCGGCCAGCCGCCCTGCTGGCCGAGCAGGGCCAGCGCCGACTGGTAGATGGCGTCGAGGTCGGGACGCTCCTCCCGGTCGACTTTCACGTTGACGAACAGATCGTTCATCACCGCCGCGATTTCCGGGTTCTCGAAGCTCTCATGGGCCATGACGTGGCACCAGTGGCAGGCCGCATAGCCGATCGACAGCAGGATCGGCCGGCCGCTGTCCCGCGCCGCGGCCAGCGCCTCCGGTCCCCAGGCATACCAATCGACCGGGTTTTCGGCGTGTTGCAGCAGATAGGGGCTCGTCTCGCGGGACAAGCGGTTGGTCGCCATGGGGTGCCTGCCGGAGTTTTCGCGCCGCGCTGTCTGCCGACGCCTGGGGCGGGTATAGTGCGAACCGGCCACGGCCCGGTACAACCCCAATCTGCATAGGGTCTTGTCATGAAGATTCGCATCGACATCGATTGCACCCCGGACGAGGCGCGGGGCTTTTTCGGCCTGCCCGACGTGAAGCCGTTGCAGAAGAAGATGCTCGACGAGCTGGAACAGCGGATGACCGCCAATCTGAAGGCGATGGACCCGGAGGCGTTGATGAAGACCTGGCTGCCGATGGGCTTGCAGGGATTCGAGGAGATGCAGAAGACGTTCTGGGGCCAGATGGGCGGCACACCTTCGGGTGACGACAAGAAAGGCTGAGCGGCGGTGACGCCGCCAGCGGCTCGTTCCGGGGACGAGAGGGCCCCGACCTGCCCGCCCTTGCCGTCATTGCGAGGAGCGCAGCGACGCGGCAATCCAGGGCGGCCAGGGCCGGCATCGAGTGATCCTGTGGCCGATCTCTCCCGCGACAACCCTCGGCGTGTCTGGCGACGGACGGGATGCCGATCGCAGACGCCGGCCCTGGCCGCACTGGATCGCCACGCCTTCGGTTCGCGATGACGATTTTGGGGGGATTGCACGGCGTGTTTCCCGCCGGCATAGAGCTGTCCCATGCCCGGCCGTTCTGATTCCCCAAGCGACCCCATGCCGATGCGGCGCACCATCTTCGCCGTGGCGACGCCGCCCGGGCGCGGCGCGCTGGCGGTCATCCGTCTTTCCGGCCCGGAGTCCGGCGACGCCCTGTCCGCGCTGACAGGCAGGGCCTTGCCGGCGCCGCGCCGGGCGTCTCTGGCCAGGTTGCACGATGCCGCCGGCGACGTGCTCGACAGCGGCCTGGTGTTGTGGTTTCCGGGGCCGGCCAGCGCGACCGGCGAAGATGTCGCCGAGTTGCATCTGCACGGCGGCGCGGCGGTCGCCGCCAGCATCGTCGAGGCGCTGGCGGCACTGCCCGGCCTGCGGCCGGCCGAGCCCGGCGAGTTCACCCGCCGCGCCTTCGAAAACGGCAAGCTCGACCTGACCGAGGCGGAGGCTATCGCCGATCTGGTCGATGCCGAGACCCGCGGCCAGCAGCGCCAGGCGCTGCGCCAGATGGCGGGTGAGTTGGGCCGGCTCACCGACGGCTGGGGCGACCGGCTGCTGCGGGCGCTGGCCCATGTGGAGGCCGACCTCGACTTCCCGGACGAAGACCTGCCGGAGGGCATCGCCGGGGAGGCGGAGGCGGCGCTCGAGACCCTGCGCGGCGAAATCGCCCGGCATCTCGACGACGGCCGCCGGGGAGAGCGGCTGCGCGCCGGGCTCCATGTCGCCATCCTCGGCCCGCCGAACGCCGGGAAATCCAGCCTGCTCAACACGCTGGCCCGGCGCGACGTGGCGATCGTCTCCGACCTGGCCGGCACGACCCGCGACGTGATCGAGGTGCATCTCGACCTCGCCGGCCTGCCGGTCGTGGTCGCCGACACGGCGGGCTTGCGCGCCGCCGCCGACGCGGTCGAGGAGGAAGGGGTGCGTCGCGCTTGGCGCCGCGCCGCGGAGGCGGATATCCGCCTGCTGCTGTTCGACGCCATCGAGGGCCCGCCCGATCTGGCCGGTCTGATCGATCCCGGCGACCCCGACTGCCTGCTGGTGGCGAACAAGATCGACCTGCTCGACGAGCCGCCGCCGGCCGCCGCTGGCGCGCCGCTGGCGATCTCGGTGCGGAGCGGTGCCGGCGTCGACGCCCTGTTGGCGCGGCTCGGCGCGATGGTCGAGGCGCGGCTGACCGGCGGCGGCGCCCCGGTACTGACCCGGGCGCGCCATCGGGCGGCGCTGGAGGAGTGCCTGGCGGCCCTCGACCGGGCGCTGGCGGCCGGTCCGCTGGAGCTCGTCGCCGAGGATCTGCGCCTCGCCATGCGGGCGCTCGGCCGCATCACCGGACGGGTCGATGTCGAAGATCTGCTCGACGTGATCTTCCGCGATTTCTGCATCGGCAAGTAGGAGCGGGAGGGGCTGGGTGGCCACCGGTCCGAGCCGCGCCGACCCGTCGCTTCTCGCCTGCATGCGAGGAGCATAGCGACGGGGAGATCCAGGGCGGCCGACACGGCGATTGCCGCCCTGGATCGCCACGCCTTCGGCTCGCGATTGTCTGTTGCTGATCGGTTCGGGTGGCGTGGCGCGTCGCCCTGCGTCCGGCGCCGCCGCGGCCGATGTTTCACGTGAAACACCGGCCTCGGCGACGCGCCCGGCTTTGACTTCCGGCCCGGCCGTCCCTAGTTTCCGCGCCATGATCGGCGAGGGCACGAAATACGACGTGATCGTGGTCGGCGGAGGCCATGCCGGCTGTGAGGCGGCGGCCGCTTCGGCGCGGCTCGGCGCCCGCACGCTCCTGCTCACCCACCGCCGGGCGACGATCGGCGAGATGTCGTGCAATCCGGCGATCGGCGGACTCGGCAAGGGCCATCTGGTGCGCGAGATCGACGCCCTGGACGGGCTGATGGGACGCGCCATCGACCGCGCCGGCATCCAGTTCCGCATGCTCAACCGCAGCAAGGGGCCGGCGGTGCGCGGCCCCCGCGCCCAGGCCGACCGCAAGCTCTATCGACAGGCGGTGCAGGACCTTCTGGCCGGGCAGCCGGGGCTGACCATCGTCGAGGGCTCGGCGACGGCGCTGCTGCGTGACGGTTCCGGCGCGGTGGCGGGGCTGCGGCTCGGCGACGGCTCCGAATGGCGCGCCGGGGCGGTGGTGATCGCCACCGGCACCTTCCTGCGCGGCGTGATCCATATCGGCGAGGAGACGACGCCCGCCGGCCGGGCCGGCGAGGCGCCGTCGGTCGGGCTGGCCGAGGATCTCTACGGCGGCGGGTTCGCCATGGGCCGGCTGAAGACCGGGACGCCGCCGCGCCTCGACGGCCGGACCATCGACTGGGCGGCGCTGGAGGAACAGCCCGGCGACGACCCGCCGGAGCCGTTCTCCACTCTCACCGATAGCATCGAGACGCCGCAGATCGCCTGCCACATCACCTGGACCAGCCCGGCGGCGCACGCGGCGATCCGGGCCAATCTGCACCGCTCGCCGATGTATGACGGGCGCATCGAGGGGGTCGGCCCGCGCTATTGCCCGTCGATCGAGGACAAGGTGGTCCGCTTCGCCGACAAGCAGCAGCACCAGATCTTCCTCGAGCCCGAGGGGCTGGACGACGACACGGTCTATCCGAACGGCATCTCCACCTCGCTGCCGCGCGACGTCCAGGCGGCGATGCTGGCGGCGATCCCCGGGCTGGAGCGCGCGGTCATCCGGCGGCCCGGCTATGCCATCGAATACGATTTCGTCGACCCGCGCGAACTGACCGCCGGGCTGGAGACCAGACGGCTGCCCGGGCTGTTCCTCGCCGGCCAGATCAACGGCACTACCGGCTATGAGGAGGCGGCGGCGCAGGGGCTGATCGCCGGCATCAACGCCGCGCGTCGGGCCGGCGGCGGCGAGGCGCTGATCCTCGACCGGGCCGAGGCCTATATCGGCGTGCTGATCGACGATCTGATCAGCCGCGGCACCGCCGAGCCCTATCGCATGTTCACCTCGCGCGCCGAATACCGGCTGCTGCTGCGCGCCGACAACGCCGACCAGCGGCTGACTCCGCGCGGCGTCGAAATCGGCTGCGTCGGGCCGGAACGGGCGCGGCGCTTCGCGTCGAAGGCGGCGGCCCTGGCCGAAGCCCGGGAAAAGGTCGGAAAATTGAGCCTGACGCCGGCGGAAGCGGCGCGCCGCGGCTTCCGGGTCAACCAGGACGGCCAGCGTCGCTCGGCGGCCGAGCTTTTGCGCCATGCGCAAGTCGATCTGGCCCGGCTGGCGGCGGTGTGGCCGGAACTCGGCGGCTTCGACCCGGCGGTGGCGGCGCAGATCGAGATCGATGCGCGCTATGCCGGCTATGTCGAGCGCCAGGAAGCGGATATCCGCGCCTTCCGGCGGGACGAATCGCTGAAACTACCGGCCGGGCTGGATTTCGGCCGGATCGGCGGGCTGTCGGCCGAGGTGCGGCAGGTTCTCGAACGGGCCCGGCCGGGAACCCTCGGCGCCGCGTCCCGATTGCCCGGAATCACCCCGGCGGCGCTGGTCGCCTTGCTTCGCCACGTCAAGCGGGGCGGGGAGCGGCTCAGCGCGTGACCGCGCCGCCGCCGATGAGCGCGGAAGCCTTCGCCGCGGCCAGTGATGTTTCACGTGAAACGCTCGAGAAGCTGATCCGCTATCTGGCGCTGCTGGAGAAATGGCAGCGGCGGATCAACCTGGTCGGCCGCTCGACCCTCGCCGACCCGTGGCGCCGGCACATGCTGGACTCTGCGCAATTGCTGCCGCTCCTGCCGGAAGGCGCGCGAATCCTGGTCGATCTCGGCAGCGGGGCGGGGTTTCCGGGCATGGTGCTGGCGATCCTCGGCGTTCCCGAGGTGCATCTGATCGAGAGCGACGGGCGCAAGGCCGCCTTCCTTGGCGAGGTTTCACGTGAAACATCGACGCCGGTCACCATCCACGCCGCCCGCATCGAGGATGTCCGGCCCTTTGTCGCGGACGTCGTGACCGCGCGGGCCCTGGCGCCGCTTCCGGATCTGGTCGAGCTGGCCCGTCGTTTCAGCGATTCGAGGACGGTCTGGCTGTTCCCGAAGGGACAAGATGTAGATAGGGAATTGACCGCCACCACCAAGGAAGCGAATATGCGGCTCGAGAGGGTGCCCAGCCGTGCGCATCCTTCGGCGGTAATTCTCCGACTGACGAGGACCGACGGTGACTGAGATATTCGCGCCTTCACACAGCCTGTTGTCCGGGACAGATGAGGCCCGGCGGACCCGTATCATCGCCATCGCCAACCAGAAGGGCGGCGTCGGCAAGACGACGACGGCGATCAATCTCGGCACCGCCCTGGCGGCGGTGAAGAAAAAGGTGCTGGTGATCGATCTCGACGCCCAGGGCAACGCCAGCACCGGTCTCGCCATCGGCCGGGCGCAGCGCACCACCGGCTCCTACCAGCTGATGTTCGGCGAGGCGACCATCGCCGGCTCGGCGGTGCCGACACAGATTCCGGGCCTGTCGGTGGTGCCCTCGACGGTGCATCTGTCGGGCGCCGAGATCGAGCTGGTCGACACCGAACGGCGCGAATTCCGCCTGCGCGATGCGATCCGCGACGTGACCGATTACGACTATGTGCTGATCGACTGCCCGCCGGCGCTCGGCCTGCTGACCCTGAACGCGCTGGTCGCCGCCCATGCGGTGCTGGTACCGCTGCAGTGCGAGTTCTACGCGCTGGAGGGCCTCAGCCATCTGATGACGACGATCGAGCGGGTGCGCCGGGCATTCAACCCGGCCCTGGAGATCCAGGGCGTCGTGCTGACCATGTTCGATCGCCGCAACAACCTCTCCGACATGGTCGCCGACGATGTGCGCAGCCATCTCGGCCGCCGCGTCTACGACACGGTGATCCCGCGCAATGTGCGGGTTTCCGAGGCGCCGTCGCACGGCAAGCCGGTGCTGCTCTACGACATGAACTGCGCCGGCAGCCAAGCCTACATCCACCTCGCCAGCGAAGTGCTGCGGCGGGAGAAGAGGCTGGCGGCGTGAGCGATACCGGGTCCGGAGAGGGCGGTCCGCCGCGGCGGCGGACCAATCTGGGCCGCGGCCTCGATGCGCTGTTCGGCGAGGACGAGTCGGGCTATGGCACGCTGGACAAGGTGCGGCAGACCCGGGTCCTGCCGATCGAGCTGGTCCGCCCCAACCCGAAGCAGCCGCGCCGCCATTTCGACGATGTCGAGCTGGAAGAGATGGTTGCCTCGGTCCGCGAGCAGGGCGTGCTGCAGCCGATCCTGGTGCGACCCTCGCCGGTCTCGCCCGACCTCTACGAGATCGTCGCCGGCGAGCGCCGCTGGCGGGCCGCCCAGCGGGCCCAGCTGCACGAGGTGCCGGTCGTCATCCGCGAGCTGGACGACGCCGCGGCGCTGCAGATCGCCATCATCGAGAACATCCAGCGGCAGAACCTGACCGCGTTGGAGGAGGCGGAAGGCTATCGCCGCCTGATGCAGGAATTCGGCAACACCCAGGAGCAGATCGGCAAGGTTGTCGGCAAGAGCCGCAGCCACATCGCCAACACGCTGCGCCTGCTGGAGCTGCCGGAGCCGGTCCGGACCCTGCTCGACGACGGCAAGCTCAGCGCCGGCCATGGCCGCGCACTGCTGGTCTGCGCCGACCCGGTGGCGGCGGCCCGGGAAACCGTCGAAAAGGGCCTGAACGTCCGCCAGACCGAGGCGCTATCGAAGAAGGGCAGCGGCAATCCGAAAAATCGCGCCACGCCGCCGCCGGCCGATCCGACCGGCCCGACCAATCCGACCGGCAAGGACGCCGATCTGCTGGAGCTAGAGCAGCGGGTGTCGCGCCTGCTCGGCCTGAAATTTTCGGTCTCCGCGCTCGGCAAGGATTCCGGCAACGTCTTCATCCACTACAACTCCCTCGACCAGCTCGACGAGTTGATACGCCGGCTCACCCAGGGACGGCCGAACGTCGCGGATTGAGAGGCGATCCGACTTTTTCAAGGTAGATACTGAAAAAGTCGTAGGTCACCCGCCCCATCGTTGATGCGGGTATTTCCAACCCTCTCCGCCCGGGCGAGTCAGCGCCGGCGGGCGAGGTTGGCGATCTGCAACAGGGCGCGCGAGCACAGGACGTTCGCCGGCATGCCGGTGCGCTTGCACTCGGCTTCGGTATCGACCAGCCGCTCCAGCGCGTCGGCCAGGCGGTCGTGGCGCCAGCGGTCGAGCTGCCGGCGCATGCGTGGCTTGGTGCGGAAGAAGACCGGCGGGCGCAGGGCGGAGAGCGCGGTGTCGGGATCGTCGCCGGCGGCGACCCGGCTGGCGACCAGATGAAGCCGGCCGAAATGGCGTTGCGCGGCGCGCAGGACGGCGACCGGCGACATGCCCTCGGCGAACAGCTTTTCCAGGGCCCGGTCGGCGTCCCGCAGATTGCCATCGGCGGCCGCCAGCACCGCGTCGTCGAGGGTGCGCTCGGCGCTGTCGCCGGCAGAGGCCTCCGCCGCGGCGAGGTCGACACGGCCGCGGTCTCCGGCATAGGCGATGAGCTTTTCCACCTCGCGCCGGACCAGGCCGCGATCGCCGGCCAGGGCGCTGGCCAGATAGTCCTCGGCGTCGCGGTCGATGGCGATCTTCGCCTCGGCCAGCAGGTCGCGGACCAGCCGCGCGATGGCGTCGGAATCCGGCGGGTAGCAGGGGATGGCGACCGCGTCGGACGCGGTCTCGCACAGCTTGCGGAGGCTGGAGCGCGGCGCCAGCTCGTCGGCCTCGATGATCGCCAGATTGTCGGCGCCCGGCTGATCGAGCGCCGCCTTCAGGGCGGCGGTCAGCCCGTCGCCGGCGCCGCGGACACGAAGCGCCCGGCGGCCGCCGAGCAGGGATTGCGCCGCCATCTCGTCGGCCAGCCTGGCACCGTCCTTGCCGATCTCCTGGGCGGAGAAGGTGGCGGTGCGGAACGGGTCGTCGCCGTCGCCGACCACGCTACGCAGCAATTGCGCCGCCCGCTCGCGGACCAGCCCGGCATCGCCACCGTAGAACAGGGCGGCGCGCACGCCGTCATCGGGGCGGCGCAGGAAGGAGTCGATCCGGGCGGCGGGCAGTTTCATGGGTTGGAGTATAGCGGAGCAGGGGGCGCGACGAAGATCCCAGGATGCCCGGGCTCCTCTCTCAGCCGGCGCGGCTGAAATAGAGCGCCAGTTGGGTGCGGATATCGCTGCCGATTTGCCGCAGGGCGCGCTCGCGGGCGTCGTTCTCGGCCGTCAGCGTGGCGAATTCGTCGAGCAGGATATTGTAGCTGGTGATCAAGCCGACCCGGCGGTCGAGCAGCGGCTCGCCGCCGTCGGCCGGCAGCAGGGAGAAATTCGCCGTGATGAACAGATTGGCGCGGACGGCGGTGTCGGTCTTGTCGATGCCCAGTTCTTCCTGCCGCTCGCGCAGGGTGACTTCGAGCCGGTACAGCGGCCTGGCGGGCCGGCCGCGCGGGCTGAGGCCGTCGATCAGATCGGCGCGGAGGATCTGGCCGGAGCGGTCGGGGATGACGGCCACCTCGATCCGCGCCAGCTCCGCCGAGGCCGCCGTGTCCTGGCCGCCATCGGCATAGAGCGGCCGGAAACCGCAAGCGGCCAGCGCCAGGACCGCGCCGGCAATGAGAACAATGCGGCCGGTGCCGGCCTTAGGCCACCACATTGACGATCCGGTTGGGGACGACGATCACCTTGCGGACCGGCTTGCCGTCCAGCGCCCGCTGCACGCCGTCCTGGTCGAGGGCGGCCCGCTCCGCCGCCGCCCGGTCGGCGTCGCGGGGCAGGGCGATGGTGGCGCGCAGCTTGCCGTTGACCTGCACCGCCACGGTCACCGTCTCGTCGACCAGCAGCGCCGGATCGGCCTCCGGCCAGGGCGCGTCCGCCAGCATGGTGTCGTGGCCGAGTTGGCGCCACAGCTCTTCCGCCAGATGCGGCATGAGCGGGCCGATCAGCTTGACCAGGGTCTCGCGCGCCGACCGGCGCAGCCAGTCGGCGATGTCGCCGGCGGGCTCGAAGGCCTCGATCGCGTTGGTCAATTCGCGGATGCGGGCGACCGCGCGGTTGAAGTGGAAACGGTCGAAATCCTCGCCCACGCCGGCGATCGTCTTGTGCAGATCGCGCCACAGCGCCACCGCGGCGGCGTCGGCCCGGAGCGTCGCCAGCGCCTCGGGCAATGGCGCCCCCGTGGCGGCCAGCTTGCCCTTCGGCGCCGCGATCAGCCGCCACAGCCGGTTGATGTAGCGCCAGGCGCCCTCGATGCCGGCATCGCTCCATTCCAGGTCGCGGTCCGGCGGGCTGTCGGAGAGCAGCAGCAGCCGGGCGGTGTCGGCGCCATAGGAATCGACGACCTTTTCCAGCCCGACCACGTTCTTCTTCGACTTCGACATCTTCTCGTGGCGGCCGGCGGTCAGCACCGCGCCGTCGGCGAGGCGGATCGCCTTGCCGTCGCACAGCTCGACCTCCTCCGGGTAGACCCAGTCGCCGGTGGCGTCGCGATAGGTCTCATGCACCACCATGCCCTGGGTCAACAGCCCGGCGAAGGGCTCCTCGACCGAGAGATAGCCGCACTTCTTCAATGCCCGGACGAAGAAGCGGGAATACAGCAGGTGCAGCACCGCGTGCTCGATGCCGCCGATATACTGGTCGACCGGCAGCCAGTAATCGACCGCCGCCCGGTCGAACGCCTTGTCGCTGTCGGGCGAGCAGAAGCGGGCGAAATACCACGACGATTCGAAGAAGGTGTCGAAGGTGTCGGTCTCGCGCTCGGCCGGGCCGCCGCAATTCGGGCAGGCGACGTGCTTCCAGCTCGGATGGCGGTCGAGCGGGTTGCCCGGCGTGTCGAAATCGATGTCGGTCGGCAGGGTGACCGGCAGGTCCCGTTCCGGCACCGGAACGACGTCGCATTTCCGGCAGTGGATAACCGGAATCGGGCAGCCCCAGTAGCGCTGGCGCGACACGCCCCAGTCGCGCAGTCGGTAGCGGACGGTGGCGGCGCCGGCGCCCTTGGCCTCCAGCGCGGCGATCACCTTGTGCTTGGCGTCGGCGGTCGAGAGCGGCGTATCGCCGGGCGCCAGATCGCCGAGCCGGTAGCGGTAGGCCGGCAGATGGGTATCGGTATAGGCGGTGGCACCGATGTGGAAGACCTCGCCCATCCCGTCGAGGGTCTGCAGCGGGTGCACGTCGAACCGCGCCCGGTCGGCCGCCGGCAACCCCGCCGCTTCGGCCTCGTCGAGGGTGCGGGCGGTCGGCGGTGCCAGGGCGTCGATGACCGGCAGATCGTATTTGCGGGCGAAATCGAGATCGCGCTGGTCGTGGCCGGGGCAGCCGAAGATGGCGCCGGTGCCGTACTCCATCAGCACGAAATTGGCGACATGGACCGGCAATTCGACATCGGCCAGGAAGGGATGGCGGGCGCGCAGCCCGGTGTCGAAGCCCTGCTTCTCGGCGGTCTCGATCGCCTCCTCGCTGGTGCCGAGCCGGCGGCATTCGGCGACGAACTCGGCCAGGGCCGGGTTGCCGGCGGCGAGTTCCTCGGTCAATTGGTGGTCCGGCGACAGGGCGCAGAAGGTGGCGGCGAACAGGGTGTCGGGCCGGGTGCTGAACACCTCCAGATTGTCGTCGCGGCCGACCAGGTCGAAGCGGATATGGGCGCCGATCGAGCGGCCGATCCAATTCGCCTGCATCAGCCGCACCCGCTCCGGCCAGCGGTCCAGCCCGTCGATCGCCGCCAGCAGCTCGTCGGCATAGTCGGTGATGCGCAGGAACCACTGCGACAGCAGGCGCTTCTCGACCAGCGCGCCGGAACGCCAGCCGCGGCCGTCGATGACCTGCTCGTTGGCCAGCACGGTGTTCTCGACCGGGTCCCAGTTGACCCGCGCCTCCTTGCGATAGGCGAGGCCGGCTGCCATGAAGTCGAGGAACATCTTCTGTTCGTGCCGGTAGTATTCCGGGTCGCAGGTGGCGATCTCGCGGTCCCAATCGTAGGACAGGCCGATCAGGCGGAGCTGCTCGCCCATCACCCGGATGTTCTCCGCCGTCCACTCGGCCGGGTGCACCTTGTTGGCGATCGCCGCGTTCTCCGCCGGCAGGCCGAAGGCGTCCCAGCCCATCGGGTGCAGCACGTTGAAGCCCTTGGCGCGCTTGTAGCGGGCGACGACATCGCCGAGCGCGTAGTTGCGCACATGGCCGACATGCAGCCGCCCGGAGGGGTAGGGAAACATCTCCAGCACGTAGTATTTCGGCCGCTTCGGGTCTTCGACGGCCCGAAAGCTGCCATGCTCGGCCCATGCGCCCTGCCAGCGCGCCTCCGATTCCTTGAAGTTGTAGCGGGACATGGCGCGGGCCCTAGCGGGGATGGACGGCGGTGCCGGCGGGGCGGCTGGCCCGTAGCAGCGGCAACGCGCTTCTACCCCTCACCTTCCCACGGCTTCGCCGCGGGCCCCTTCCTCTCCCGCGAGGGGAGAGGAGATTCTCGATCAGGCCCGTGGGATTCCCCTCTCCCCTTTCGGGAGAGGCAGGGAC
>JABDIP010000144.1 GCA_013003675.1 Inquilinus sp. | reverse complement strand
GGGCTCTACTGTTCGATCGGAAATTGATTCACTGCGACCCGATCACAATCCAAGACCTCGCGGAATCGGCGAGCTAGGGCTATTGGGTCGATCCGCCCAATTCCGACTAAGTAGGGTTGTCGACCCTCATTTCTACGGCGCCGCGACGTAGGCGCGGCGGCTCGCCTCGATCATGTCGGAGAGATAGCGCACCAGCGTCCATTGCTGTTGGGCGCCGATGACGAACTTCAATCCGACCCGGCTGGTCGAGTGGTGCACCACCTCGGCGTTCAGCCGACCGACATGGGAAATCTCGACGGCAACCGTCTCGCCGATCTGCGGCAGTTCGTCGCCATAGACGAGCGCGCCGCCGGCGGAGATGTCGTTGACCGTGCACGGGAACCGGCGATCGCCGGCGATCAGCGTCGCCGGCTGGTCGAAATCCCAGCGCGGGAAGCGGCGCGGTTCCTTGACGGCCGCCTTGTCCCGGTCGGCCGGGGCGATGGCGGGCGCCGTCGACAGGCGCTGCGCCAGGAAATCCCACAGCCGGCCGATTTCCTCCGACAGCAGACCCTGGGGGTCGCTTTCGAAAACGGTTTCGCCCTTGCTCATGCGCAGGGCGAATTCGCTGCTGGCGGGTACGATGGCGGGGGCGACCGTGCCGTGCTGCGACAGCGCCATCACCGATTCGGCGGTGATGTCGGCGCTCGGCGAGCCGCCATTGACCACGAAGACGAACCGCCGGCCGAACCGCTCCAGCATTTCCACCGTGGCGCCGGCGGCCTTGAGGTCGTATTGCCCGGGCCGCACCGGAATGGCGACCAGATCGGCGAAGCCAATGATCGTCTCGATCGACGGATCCGGGGCCGAGGCGGTGTCGAGGACGACCAGGCCGCTCGACTCGTCCTTCAGGGAGGCGAGCGCGGCACCGATATCGGCGCGCTCAACCTCGACCAGGACCGGGCCCGGCTCGTTGCGCACTTCGCGCCAACTCGTCAGGCTGCCCGACGGATCGGCGTCGATCAGCGCCACCGGGCCGACGTCGCAGCGATAGGCTTGGGTGGCGAGATGCGCCGCCAGGGTCGTCTTGCCCGAGCCGATCGCGGTGGAAACCAAGGCCAGAACCTGCATGGCGTCATGCCCTCCGGCGTCCACGGCGGCACCTTGAGCGGATCCCCCCGCCCCTGGCGACGCCGGCATCGCCGCATGAGAATTCCTAGCTGACAGATTGAACCGGGGAGCATTAACCGGCCGTTAAAATGAAATTTGCTCAATGTTTAAGAATATTGCCCGGCAGCCCAGGCGCCGCCCACAGGGAGAGACGACCAGCCGATGCGCATCCACCGCCTTCCACCGGCCGCCCTGCTGTTGCTGGCCACCTTGCCGAGCGCCTGCGCGCCACCGCCGCGACTGGTGCTGCGCGAGGCGACGGCGCCCGCCCCCTACATGCAGTTCTCGATCATCGTGCCGCGCGGGTCGGGCTCGCTGCGGCCGGCCCAGGCGGAGGCGGACGCACTCTGCGCCGAGGTGCTGCAATCGGCCTTGATGTTCATGGCGGCGGAAGTCGGCGACGACCGGACGCGCTACCATTTTCGCTGCCGGTAGCAGCCCCGCTTCAGGGCACCGGCTGGCGGACGGCCTGGGTGCCGTCATCGGCAAGCATGATGGCGATGCACTGCAATTCCCGCTCCAGGGCATTGTCCGGGCGGTCGAACCGGAAGCCGGCGGCGGTGCCTTTCGTCCAGACGCAGCGGCCGGGAAAGCGGCCGGCGACGGCGTGCTCGACGACGGCGTCCTCGGCGGTTGCCGGCGCCTCGGCGGGGAAGCACAGTCCCATGCCGCCCAACGAGATGTCCTCGATCGTGCAGGGGTGCCGTTCGCCGCCGACGATCAACACCGCCGAGGTGCGGCGGTCGAGGACGCAGCGCTTCGCGCGGCGGCGGTTGAAGACGCGCGAAGTGTCGACGAGGCGCAGGGCATGCATGGAGCGAGATCCGCCAATGGTCATCCGGACGCGGCGGAGTGTTAACGATCATGGTTAACAAAGGGTTAGCCGGCAGGCCCCGGACCCGACCCGCTTGACGCCGATGAGAGCCGGCGCCACAAGACCGAAGGACGGGACAGCAAGGCAGGATATCGGCATGAAACCGCGCATCCGACCGGCGGTACCGGCAGACGCCCGCCGCATCGCCGAGCTGGCCAATCTGTTGAGCGTCAACGAGGGCCTGGGCCCGGACGTATTCAGCGAAGCCATCGTGCTGCGCGACGGGTTCGGCGAGACGCCGGCCTTTTCCGTGCTGCTGGCCGAGAGCGGCGGCGAGATCGTCGGTTACGCCTTGTTCACCGACGGCTACAACACCGACATCGCCGCCCGGTCGGTCTTTCTGGAAGACATCTTCGTCGTCGAGCCGGCGCGCGGTCGCGGCGTCGGACGTCGATTGTTCGTGGCGGTGGCGCGGGCGGCCGTCGGTCGCGGCGCAAGCTCGCTGTGGTGGGGGGTGCGGTCGAGCAACCGTCGGGCCCGCGATTTCTATGGCCGGCTCGGCGCCGTCGACGAGGATGCCCGCATCCTGCAGTTCGATGGAGAGAGGCTCGCCGCGTTGGCGGCGGAGGATCAGAACTCGCGGTCGAATACGACCGGATAACCAACAGACTTCGGCGGTGTCACGAACATTTCGCGGAATGGGTCCGTCAGCTTCTCGGCCTCGCCGCTGGCCTCATAGGTATGGTGATGCTCGGGTGTCTGCCACATCGTCATCAGCACCGCCTTGCCGGCGCCGTCGCCGGTCAGCACCACCCGCATGAAGCCGGGTTCCTTCTCCAGCAGCGGAAACGTGGTCTTGCGAAACAGGGCCACCGCCTCGTCCCAGCGTTCCGGCTTCACCTCGAGATGGACGAAGCGAACGAACATCGGCGTTTCCTCCGCGCCCGGCTCGAAAGGGTGTCCCGGGGCCGTCCGACCCCGGGACGATGGCAACGATCAGCCGGACAGGCAGCTATCGATGTTGTCCGGCGTGCAGACGTCGAGCCCGGTGTAGATCGGGGCGTCGACCGTCTTGCCCTCGACGATGTCCTTCAGGATGAACATCGCCCGGTAGCCCATCTCGTAGGGCCGCTGGCCGACCTGGCCGTGGCTCAGCCCGTCCCGCAGGATGTCCATCTGCATCGGCAGCGTGTCGGCAACCACGAGCGCCAGTCCCATGCTCTTGATGCGATCGACATTGCTTTCCGCCACCTGCCGGTACGCGGCCGGCACGAATTGCGGGAAGCCGCCGGTCGGCACGAAGGCGTCGAGATCCGGCTTCGCCGCCAGGATGTCGCCCATCTGCTGCACCGACAGCGGGAAGTCGTCATTGGTGTAGAGCGGGCAGCCATCGGCCTCGGTCCAGCCGTTTTCGCCGGTCAGGCGATTACCGGGAGGCGAGGACGACATGGCGCCGGCGATCGTGTCGCGGATACCCTGCATGCGCTCGTTGTGGTTGGCCGCCGCGGCACCGCCGGACTGGATGCAGATGGTACCGCCATCAGGCTTCAGCTCCATGGCCAGCTTCGCGAGGTTGACGCCGATGTCGTAGTTCTTGGTACCGACATAGGCCGTGCGCAGCCCGCTATCCTCGGCCAGCAGATCGGAATCCCAGGTGATGACCGGAATGCCGGCGGCCTGGGCACCGCGCAGCACGCGGGCCATGGCCGGGGCGTTCGACGGGGCGACGGCGATGCCGTCGACGCCGCGGGTAATCAGATCCTGGACGATCTGGATCTGCTCCTGTTCGGTATGCTCGCCCGGGCCGATATACAGGCATTCGACGCCGTCGATCTCTTCCTGCGCCTTCATGCAGCCGTCGCGGGCCAGATCGAAGAACGGATTGTTCATCGCCTTGGGCACCAGCGCAAAGGTCAGATCATCCGCCTGCGCGGCCAGTGGCGAGGCCAGGAACGCCGCCGCCATCGAGGCCAAAATCAGTCTTTTCATTATCTTCCTCCCAGTGTTGTCGTCTCTTCGACAGTTTTGCAGCCGGACCGAAATCCGGTCAATTCGACTGCCTTCCGCGGATCCGCTCCAGCAGAACCGCGAGAATGATAAACAGGCCGACAAAGGCGCCCTGCCAATAGGGGTCGACGCCGGCCAGCAGCAGGCTGTTGCGGATCACCTCGATCAGCGCAGCGCCGATCAGCGCCCCGAAGGCACCACCCTCCCCGCCCATCAGGTTGGCGCCGCCGATCACCGTGGCCGCGATCACCCGCAACTCATAGGTCATGCCCAGCGCGTTGGTCACCGAGCCGAGCCAGCTGATCATCAGGATCGCCGCCAGCCCGGCCATCGCGCTGCTGAGCATGTAGACCGTGAGCTTGATGCGCTCGACCGGCACGCCGGTCAGTTTCGCGGCCTGCTCATTGCCGCCGACGGCAAAGACGTGGCGGCCCCAGGCGGTGAACCGGAACACGAAGGCGAACAGGGCCGTCAGTAGGACCAGAATGACCACCGGGTTGGCGATGCCGAAGGTGGAACCGCCGCCGATCGACAGGAACAGCTCCTCGTCCGGCCCGAACTGGTAGAC
>JABDIP010000473.1 GCA_013003675.1 Inquilinus sp. | reverse complement strand
CGGTTCCCTTGGGGTCGAGCGCGGAGCAGGGTTCGTCCATGAGCAGAACCGTGGGCTTGACCGGAAGCAGGCGTGCGATGCAGAGCTTCTGCTGTTCCTCAAGCGACAGCTCGGTGGCCTTGCGGTCGAGGCGGTCCTTCACGGTGTCCCACAACAGGACCTGCCGCAACGCCCCCTCGACGATCTCGTCCTTCTCGCTGCGGTGCATCCGCTTCCGGCTCGCGGTGTGAATGTCAGTGCCGAAGAGCACGTTGTCGCGGATCGAGATCGGCAACGGGTTCGGGCGCTGGAAGACCATCCCTACCTGCTTGCGCACCTGGGCAAGCTCGACCCCCTTGCCGAAGATGTCGTGGCCGTAGACCTCGATCGCCCCCTCGACATGGACATAGCCGAGCCGCTCGTTGATGCGGTTGATGCTGCGCAGGAAGGTCGTCTTACCGCATCCCGAGGGGCCGATCAGCGAGGTGATGATGCCCTTCTTGATAGCAAGATTGACGCGATATAGGGCCTGAAAGGTCCCGTACCAGAGATCGAGGTCGCGCGTGCGAATGGCGTGCTCGGCTGTCGGCTCGTTTGCCGCCGCGCCCGTCCGGCTCGCCATCTCCGTAATTGCCTGCGCCTGGTCCATGACTGCTGCTCCGAGTGCTTAGAGCGGGATGACATGAAGTCGACTCGACTTCATGTCTGAATCCCACTCCAAATCAACAAGATAGACCAAGATTCAGACGTGAGGTCGAGTCGACCTCACGTCATCTTGGTCTAGCCGAACCTGCCGGCGATGTAGTCGGCCGTCCGGCTGTCCTCGACCTGTCCGGTGAAGAGCGCCTCTGTCTCGCCGATCTCCACACAGCTTCCGGTCAGGAAGAAAGCCGTCCGGTCGGCCAGCCGCCGCGCCTGCTGGGTGAGATTGGTCACGAGGATGATCGTCATCTCGTTGCGCAATTCCTTCAGTACGTCCTCGATGCGCATGGTGGTGACCGGGTCGACGGCAATGGAGAACTCGTCGAGCATCAGGAGATCGGGCTCCTGCGACAGGGCGCGGGCGATCGTCAGGCGTTGTTGCTGACCGCCCGAGAGAAGGCTGCCGAGCGAATTGAGGCGGTCCTTGACCTCGTCCCACAACGCGGCCCGGCGCAGACAGCGCTCCACGATATCGTTCAGTTCCGCCTTGTTTGTCTGCCCGGACAGGCGCGGCGACAGGGCGACGTTGTCATAGACGGTCATGGGCAGGCCGACCGGCAGCGGAAAGACCACGCCGATGCGCCCGCGTAGCGCATAGACGTTGCGCCATTGCCGGATGTCGCGGCCGTCGAAGTTGATCTCGCCGGAGACCTGCATGGCCGCATTGAACATGTCCATACGGTTCAGGGCCTTCAGGAACGAGGTCTTGCCGCTGTTCGCCGGACCGATGATGCCGAAAATCTCGTTCTCGTAAATCTCGAGATTGACGCCCACGAGGGCCGGCGTGCCGTCGTAGCTGATGGCGAGGTTGCGCACCTCGACCTTGGGCCGCGCGGTCTCCGCCCCTGGCGCGAGCCGCATCGGCGCCCCGGCGTCCACCGCCATCCCTGTTTGCGCCTCTACCATTTCTTCTTTCCCCGCAGGTACATGCGAAACGCAATCGAGAGGGGGTTCATCACCAGAACCATGGCGATCAGAACCAGGGCAACGCCGTAAGGCAATTCATCGGGCACGCCAGGGACCTGTGTCGAGATGACAAAGAGGTGCAGAGAGAGCGCCATGGTCTGATCGAAGACGCTTTCAGGCAGGAACGGCAGGAAGAATGCAGCGCCGGTGAACATGATCGGCGCCGGCTCGCCCGTGGTCCTGGCGACCTCCAGGATGACGCCGGTCAGGATGCCGCTGACGGCGTTGGGCAAAACCACGCGGCGGATCGTCTGCCAGCGGGTCGCGCCCATGTTCCAGCACGCTTCGCGAAAGGCCAGCGGCACCGCCTGGAGCGATTCGCGGGTCGCCACGATCACCACCGGCAGGGTCATGATGGCGAGTGTCAGGCTGGCCGCCAGGATGCTGGTGCCGAATCCGAAGAACAGAACGAAGGCGCCGACTCCGAACAGCGCGTGCACGATGGAGGGCACGCCCGCCAGGTTGATGATCGCCAGGTTGATGATGCGGGTGAACCAATTCTGCGGCGCGAACTCGCTCAAATAGATCGCGGCCGCTACGCCGAGCGGCACCGAGACCAGCAAGGCGACGGCAACGAGCCAGACCGTTCCGACCAGCGCCGGAAAAATGCCGCCGGCGGTCATGCCGTTGGTCGGTTCGCTGAACAGGAACTCGAACGAGATCGCCGGTCCGCCCTTGTGGATCAGGGTTGCCAGGATGATCAGGACGGGCAGGATCAGCACGGCCGTCATCAGCATGAACAGGATCTGGACCAGCGCCTGCCGGCGACTGTTGCGGACGTTCAGCTCGGTTGTGGCGAACATGGTAGCGATCCTCCTCGCCCTTATCCCTTGCGGATGCCGCGCACGATCAGATCGGCGGTCAGGTTGATGATGAAGGTGATGATGAACAGGAAGATCCCGATCGTGAAGAGGGCGCGGTAGTGATCGGAGCCGACGGCGGTCTCACCCAGTTCCGCGGCGATCGTCGCGGTGAGCGCCCGCACCGAATCGAAGATACTGTCGGGAAGGTTGATCGAGTGGCCGCTGGCCATCAGCACGGCCATGGTCTCGCCGAAGCCCCGGCCGACGCCCAGGAGCACGGCCCCGAGCAGGCCGTTCTTGGCGGCCGGCAGGACAACCTTGAAGACCAGCTGCCATCGGGTCGCGCCCATGGCCTCGGCCGCCTCGCGATACCGGTCCGGGACCGCTTTCAGCGCGTCCTCGGCGATCGAGGTCATGATCGGCGCCGCCATCAGACCCAGGATGATGCCGGCATTCAGCACGTTCAGCCCGACAGGAACGTCGAAGGTCTTGATGATCAGCGGGTTCATGATCGTCAGGCCGATAAAGCCCCACACCACGGAGGGAACGGCGGCCAGAAGCTCCACGAGAACCTTGAGGGTCTCGCGCGTCTTGCCCGTCGCGAACTCCGCGATGTAGATCGCGGCCCCGAGCGAGAAGGGAATGGCCACCAGCATCGCCAGCCCGGTGACGCTGGCGGTCCCGGCGATCAGGGCCAGAATGCCATAGGTGGTGCGGTATTCCGACGTGGGCTTCCAGCGGGGCGAGCCGAAGAACTCCGCGAAGTCGAACGTGTCAACGAGGAACCCGAACCCCTCCGCGGTGACAAAGACGAAGATTCCGATGACGAAGACGATGGCCGAGATACCGCAGATGAAAACGACGGCCTGAACGACCTTGTCGATGTACCAGTCGAGATTGCGGCGGTCGATCTCGTCCGTGGTTGGACGGGCCACGACGCTCAGAGGTCTGGTATCGTCGGCCATCTCAGTCGGCGTCCTCGCCGCGCAGGGTCTCCATCATGTCGCGCATGCTGGCGGTGATTTCCCGATACATCGGGAGGTAGCCCGACCCGGCCTCGCCGGGATCCTCCGGCGCCGTTCCGACGTCCCATTCAAGAAAGACGGTGCGGAAGGGTTGCGCAGAAAGGTAATCGCCGACCGGCCCTTGAAGGCTGACGACGACGTCGTAGGCCGCCAGCTTCTCGGGATCGGGGTCAAGTACTTTGGGCTTGACCGGCCCGAGGGCGAGGCCTTGGGATTCCATGAAATCGTAGAGACCGGGCTTGAGGTCCGCCTCGCCGGTCGGGCCGGCGCTGGCGTACTCGCCGCTATGCGGAAAGGTCCTGCGCGCCGCGGCTTCCGCGATCTGGCTCTGGCAATTGTTCTCCTGGTCGAGGAACAGGATCTTGTAAACCTTGGGCGCCTTGGTCTCGCCGGTAATCGTGAACAGGGTCTCTTCGCAGATGTTCTTGGCCCGGTCGCTCACGCGTTTCAGCCGGCCGATGGTGATCAGCATGTCGAAGAGGTAGCGGATCTGCTCCGTTTGCTTTTCGCTCTCCTGCACGAGGTCGACGAACACCATGTCTCCCCGGCCTTTCGCCTGGGACGCCAGGACCAGGGTGTCCCGCGCCAGATCAGCGTTCTTGTCGTTGAATGCCGTCACCGCCCGCTCCAGGCTGGTCTGGGCCTGCTTCGCCATCTCCTCCATTTCCTCCCGGAGGATGCCGCTGGGCGTATGTGGCAGCTGCAACGCTTCGCGGGCGACGGTGACCGCGTAGTCGCCGACGCGTTCCAACTCGTTGACCAGGCGCAGGATGGAGGCGATCTGACGCAGGTGACCGGCACCGGGCAGATGCACAGCCATGAAGGCATAGCACAGGCGGCTTATCTCGCGCGTCCTGCGGTTGATCGGATGGTCGCAAATCACGACCTTGTTGGCCAACCTTCGGTCGCCGTCGAGGCTCGAGGCCACGGCGTCCCCCAGGGCCTTTTCAACCGCCGCGCCGAGAACGGCCACCTCGGCCCTGATCCGGGCAAGGTCCTTCGACAGGCGTTCTTCGTATAGAGCCATGACACCATGCTCCGCTTTGATCGCGGCTCGGCCGAACCCTAAGCGGGGCGCCGAATGAGACGAAGCGCGAGGGCATAAGCCCGCCGGGCACGAGA
>JABDIP010000471.1 GCA_013003675.1 Inquilinus sp. | reverse complement strand
CATCGCCGGTGACCGTGAGTGGCCGGTCGCCGCACAACGCGGCCAGCCCGGCGGGCGCCGAGCAGGCCGGGCCGCCCAGCGGCGCCAGGTCGGAGTCGAAGAGTTGGACGAAAAGCTCTTCCCGGCGGCTGTCCAGGACAACCAGCACGTCCCGGCGTTGTCGTTCCGCTACCGGAACGGCATGGGCGGCTATCTCGAGGCTGCTGATGCCGAGAATCGGCCGGTTCGCGGCCAGGGCCATCCCGGCCGCGGCGGCGATGCCGATGCGCAGGCCGGTAAAGGCGCCGGGGCCGATGGCGACGGCGAACAGGTCCGGGGTGGCGAGGTCGATGGCGGCTGCCGCCGCCACCTCGCGCACCATCGGCATCAACGCCTCGGCATGGCCGCGCGCCAATGGCAGGCTGCGAGCCGCGATCACCTCGCCGTCGCGCCAGAGCGCCACCGAACAGGCGGATCCGGCGGTGTCGAGGGCAAGGACGATCACCTATCGCGGCGCCGTTCAGGCGATCTGGCAGGCGTCGTCGAACGACAGGCGGGGGCTGCGCGGGTGCAGCTTTTCGCGGTCGCCATAGCCGAGATTGCAGATGAAATTCGACTTGAAGCGGCCGTCGGGGAAGAATTCGGCATCCAGCTTCGCCTTGTCGAACCCGGACATCGGTCCGCAATCCAGGCCCAGCGCGCGCGCCGCGATCATCAGATAGGCGCCCTGAAGCGAGCCATTGCGGACCGCCGTCTCCTCGATCAACGCCGGATTTCCGGCGAACCAGGACCGCGCGTCGGCATGCGGAAACAAGGTTGGCAGATGGTCGTAGAATTGGCTGTCATAGGCGACGATCGCGGTCGCCGGCGCGGCCATGGTCTTGTCGACGTTGCCCTCGGCGAGGTATGGCTTCAGGCGCGCCTTCGCTTCCGCGCTGACCACGAAGACGACCCGCATCGGGCTGCAATTGGCGCTGGTCGCGCCCCACTTCGCCAGATCGTAGATCGCCTCGAGCAGCACCTCGCCAACCGGCTTGTCGACCCAGCCGTTATGGGTGCGGGCTTCGCGGAAGAGGAGGTCGAGACCGTCGTCGGGCAGGATCGGCATGGACGGGATTCCGGGTGCTATGGGCTGTGTGTTGCTGAGCCGGCCCCGGTACGTCGCCCGCGGGGCCGTCGGGCGTCAGGTGACGGCGCGGACCTCGACCACTTCCGGGATGTAGTGGCGCAGCATGTTTTCGATGCCGGACTTCAGCGTGATCGTCGAGCTCGGGCACCCAGCGCAGGCGCCCTGCAGGTGCAGATAGACGACGCCGTCCTCATAGCCCTGATAGATGATGTCGCCGCCATCCTGGGCGACCGCCGGCCGCACGCGCGTATCCAGCAACTCCTTGATCTGGGTCACGACCTCGTCATCGTCCTCGGTGCCGCTCTCCGCCGCGTTGCCGACACCGTCCAACAGAACCGGCCGGCCGGCGGTGAAATGCTCCATGATGACGCCGAGCACCGACGGCTTGAGCAGATACCACTCGCGATCGGCGGCCTTGGTGATGGTGACGAAATCGGCGCCGAGGAAGACGCCGGTCACTCCCTCGATCTCGAACAGCCGCTCGGCCAGCGGCGAGCGGGCGGCCGCCTCGCGATCGGGAAAATCCGCGCTGCCGCCGGTGATCACCGGGCGCCCCGGCAGGAACTTCAAGGTCGCCGGGTTCGGCGTCTGCTCGGTCTGGATGAACATAATAGGGACTCCTCCTGCCCTGCGAAGATCGCCGGCGCCTGCCCGCAAGGTGGTCGGATCGGCCGGCGAGATCAAGGCCGGGGCGTGATTCGGCGGTCCGTGGCGGCCGGATCACGCCAGCTTGTCGATCTCCTCTTCCGACAAATTGCCGGGCACGATGGTGATCGGGATGCGCAGGGAGCCGATGCCGCGCGTCGTGACGTATTGGACCAGCGGGCCCGGCCCTTCGCTGGACGTGCTGGCGCCGAGCACCAGGACCGAGATCGACGGCTGTTCGTCGATCAGCGCCAGTAGCTGCTCCTGCGCCGTCCCCTCCCGGGCGTGCAGTTCGGGCATCGTGCCGGTCCGCTCGTTGACCTGTTTCGCCACCCGCTGCAGCAGTTGTTCGGCCTCCTGCCGCCGCTCCTCCCGCATTACCTCGCCGACCGACATCCAGTGCTGGAACTCCACCGGTTCGATGACATGCAGCAAGGCGACCCGGCCGCCGGTGTGCAGCGCCCGGCGGCAGGCGAAGTGCAAGGCGGCGACCCACTCGTCGGTGTCATCGACGACGACGAGAAAGATGCGCTGGCCGTCCGGGTCCGGTGCGGGCCGTTCTGGGGTCTCGGTCATTGGCATCCGTCCTTGCGCTTCAGAATAGCACGAACCCGCCGATCAGCCGCGACGGAATACCAGGCTGGCAAGCCAGCCGGCCGCGACCGCGATCAGGATCGCCGCCAGCCCGTAGATGGCGGCGTATCGTTGGGCGAATACGAAGATCAGCGCGCCGACGCCGATCTTGCTGATGATCAGCGGCGTGGTCGTGGCATGGACCATATGTCCGTCGCGGATCAGGAAGACGCGGATCTGGTATTGCCCGGTCGGTACGTTGGCCGGGAACGAGATGGTGGTCCGGAACAGCCGGTCGCCGAGGAAGACGACCTGGCCGGCCTCTGCCGGAAAGACGCCCTCGCGCTGCTTGGCCCGCACGAGCGCCTCGCGGAATGCGGTGATCTGCGTCTCGGCAAGACCTTCGGCATCGACCGGCGCCATCCGCAGATGGTTGAGGCCGATCTCCTGGCGCTCCAGCAGGCGCTCGTCGGCAAAGGTCTCGATCGGGCCGTTGGTGGCGACGCCGTAGTAGCTTGGCACGTTGTCGAAGGCGATATTGGTGCGGTTGACCCAGATCCCGGCAATCCGGTCCTTCTGCCGGACGACGACCCGTTCGCTGGGGCCGCGGACGACGACCGCGACATTGCCGGGTTCTTCCAGGGCGCCGAACAGCACAACCTCGGTGCCGGTGAAGTCGGTGGAAATGGCGATCACATGGCTCGACAAATCGGCCAAAATCGGCTGTGCCGCGGCCGGCGGGGCCCAGGCGCAGATGGGCAGCGCAACGGCGATGGCCAGACGGCTTCTCATACGCGCCCTTTGACGATGTCGATGCTGAACAGGTCGGCCGGCGGCGAGACCAGATCGACCGCCAGTTTCAGGCAGACGATCAGTACCAGCATGGCCAGCAGGGCGCGCGCCTGCTCGGCCTTGAGCTGGCCGGCGACGCGGGTGCCGAACTGCGCGCCGATCACCCCGCCGGTCAGCAGCAGCAGGGCGAGCAGCGCATCGACCGTCTGGTTGGAATAGGCCTGCAGAAAGGTGGCGATGGCGGTGGTAAAGATGATCTGGAACAACGACGTGCCGGCGACCATCGAGGCGGGCATGCCGAGCAGGTAGATCATCGCCGGAACCAGCAGGAAGCCGCCGCCGATCCCCATGATCGCAACCAGCAGCCCGGCGAGCAGACCGATCGACAGCGGCAGCAGCGCCGAGATGTAGAGCCGCGATTTGTGGAACCGCAACTTGAACGGCAGACCGTGCAGGACGTTGTGCTTGTGCAGCTTGCCCCGGCCCCGGCCGCCGCGGCCCCGGCGCGACATGGCCCGCAGGCTCTCCGCCAGCATTAGGACGGCGATCAGGCCGAGGAAGAAGACATAGGAGAGCGAAATCACCGTGTCGATCTGGCCCAGCCGCTGCAGGATCCCGAAGATCCACACGCCGATCACCGTGCCGACCGAACTGCCGGCCAGCATGACCGACCCCATCTTCACGTCGACATTGCCGCGCCGCCAATGGGCCAGCACGCCGGAGACCGAGGCGGCGACGAGCTGGTTGGCCTGGGTGCCGACCGCGACCGCCGGCGGGATACCGATGAAGATCAGCAGCGGCGTCATCAGGAAGCCGCCGCCGACGCCGAACAGCCCGGACAGGAAACCCACCGTCGCGCCCATCCCGAGAATGAGGATGGCGTTCACCGACAATTCGGCGATCGGCAGGTAGATCTGCATGGGGCTCCGCGAAACCGGGGTTAGTGGTCGGCGACTGGCGCCAAGCCTAGCCTGCCTTGCTCATCCTGGCCATGGCGAGGATGGGGGGCGAGGATGCGGCCGGGCCGGACGAAATTCGTCCCGTCGCCGGACGCCGTCACGGGCTCGTTCGCCTCAGGGCTTCAGCAGGCCGACGATATCCTGCACGCCGGCCAGGGTCTCGGCGGCGAGCGCCCTCGCCTTCTCGCCGCCGTCGCGCAGGACGCCGTCGACATAGCCCGGGTCGCCCAGCAGCCGGTTCATCTCGCCGGCGATCGGCGCCAGGGTCGCCACCGCGACGTCGGTCAGCGCGCCCTTGAAGGTCGAGAACGGCGTGCCGCCGAATTCGCCCAGCACGTCCTGCGGCGTCTTGTGGGTCAGCGCGGCGTAGATGTTGACCAGATTGTTCGCCTCCGGGCGCTCGGCCAGGCCGGCGGTTTCGGTCGGTAGCGGTTCCGGATCGGTCCTCGCCTTGCGGAACTTGAGGGCGATGGCGTCGGCATCGTCGGTCATGTTGATGCGCGAATAGTCGGAGCTGTCGGACTTGCTCATCTTCGAGGTGCCGTCGCGCAGGCTCATGACCCGGGTCGCGGTGCCCATGATCTGCGGTTCCGGCAGCGGAAAGAACTCGACGCCGTAGCGGTGGTTGAAGCTGCCGGCGATCTCCCGGGTCAGCTCCAGATGCTGCTTCTGGTCCTCGCCGACCGGCACGTGGGTCGCCCGGTAGATCAGGATGTCGGCCGCCATCAGCACCGGGTAGGCATAGAGGCCGAGCCCGGCCTTGTCCCGGTTCTTGCCCGCCTTGTCCTTGAACTGGGTCATCCGGTTCAGCCAGCCCAGCGGCGTCATGCAGGCGAACAGCCAGGCCAGCTCGCTATGCGCCGTCACCTGGCTCTGCACGAACACGATGCTGCGCGCCGGGTCGATGCCGGAGGCCAGCAGCACCGCCGCCAGCTCGCGGGTCTGGGCGCGCAGCGCCTCGGGCTCCTGCGGCTGGGTCAGCGCGTGCAGGTCGACGACGCAATACAGGGTCTGGAAGCTGTCCTGCAGCGCGACCCAGTTGCGCACGGCGCCGAGGTAGTTGCCGAGGTGCATTTTGTGGGTCGGCTGGATGCCGGACAGGATGCGGTTCATGGCGGCGCCACCGGGCGGGCGGGATGCTGATTTCAGGGATGGCGGTTATTGCCGCCCCACCCGGCCCGGTCAAGCCGAAGGTTTGCGCAGCGAAGATTTCAGGTCGCCCAGGGTGGCCGCGCCGGTTAGGTGGGCGAGGACGAAATAGACCGCCACGCCCAGCGCCACGATGGCGGCCAAAGCCGGGACCTGCAGCCAGAACGGGCCGGCCAGGGGGGCTTCCAGCCATCCGGCCACGCCCCACACGGCGGCGCCCATCAGGCCGGCGGAGAGCAGGATCCGCGGCACCTTGCGTCTCAACCGCCGGTCGACCGCGAACAGCCGGCGACGATACAGGATGAAGGCCAGCAGCCCGGCGTTCAGCCAGGCCGTCAGGGCCGTCGCCAGTGCAATCCCGACGTGCAGCAGGAACGGCATCAGCGCCAGGGCGAGGGCAATGCTGGCGACGACCACCACGACCGACACCCGGAACGGCGTGACCGTGTCCTCTCGGGCGAAGAACCCCGGCGTCAGCGCCCGGGTCATCACATAGGCCGGCAGACCGATCACGAAGGCGGCCACGGCTGCCGCCGTCTTCGGCGTCATATCCGGCGTGAACCGGCCGCGTTCGAAGATGATAGAGATCAGCGGCTCGGCCAGTACGACCAGCGCCACCGCCGCCGGCACGGTCAGCACCAGGGCGATCTCGATCGCCCGGTTCTGGCTGTGAATCGCCGCCGCGTCGTCGCCGGAGCGGATCTGCCGGGCCATCATCGGCAACAGCGCGACCGCGACCGAGACGCCGACCACGCCGAGCGGCAATTGGTTCAGCCGGTCGGCATAGTAGAGGTAGGAGACCGAGCCCTCGGGCAGGAAGGTTGCGAGCCACTGGTTGATCAGCATGTTGATCTGCATCGCCCCGGCCCCGAGCACCGCCGGCAGCATCAATCGGAACAGCCGCCTGACGCCGCGCGTGAGCCGCGGCCACGGCAGGCGGACCATGATCCCGTGGCGGGCGCAAGCCGCCGCCAGCCAGGCGAATTGCAGCGCCCCCGCCAGCGCCACGGCCCAGGCGAGGGCATGGCCGGGAAGCGGCAACAGGCCGGCCATGAGCATGATCAGGGCGCCGATGAACATCAGGTTGAGCAGGATCGGCGCGGCGGCGGCGGCGGCGAAACGGTCGATCGAGTTCAGCATGCCGGCCAGCATGGCGGTCAGCGCCATGAACATGAGGTAGGGGAAGGTCAGCCGGGTGAGTTCGATGGTCAGTGCGAACTTCTCCGGCTCGTCGGCGAATCCCGGCGCGACTCCGTATGCCAACCAGGGCATTGCGGCGATCACCAACGCGGTCATCAACAGCAGCCACGCCGTCATCACGCCCGCGACTTCATTGCCGAAGCGCAGCGCCGCCGCCCGGCCCTCGGCGGTCAGGCGGCGGGCGAACTGCGGCACGAAGGCGGCGTTGAAGGCGCCCTCGGCGAACAACCGGCGGAACAGATTGGGGAAGGTGAAGGCGACGAAGAAGGCGTCGGTGACGGATTTGTCGACGACATTGGAGATCAGCACGTCGCGCACCAGGCCGAGCACGCGGCTGGTCATGGTGAAACCGCCAATCGTGGCGACGGAGCGCAACAGGGCCATGGCCGGAGGGCTATCGAGCAGTTTCGGTTCGGACGGCTCCGGCCTGAGCCGGTTCCACGCGAGCGGACAAGGCTCTAGAGGCGATTCGTGGCGGCGCGAAGGCGCGGCCGCGTCACTTGGCGGTCGCCGGCGCCTTGGCCCGGCGCCGGCGTACCGGCTTGGCCTCCGGTTCCGGGCCGGGCGCCGCGTCGGGGTCGGCGAGCGCCGCCAGCAGGGCATCGCGGATCTGCGACAGCTTGCTCTCGTGGCTGACTTTCAGGCCGAACACGTCCTTGACGTAGAAGACGTCGACCGCCCGTTCGCCATAGGTCTGGACCTTGGCGCTGGAGATCTGCAGCCCGAGGCCGGTCAGCGCCCGCGTCACGTCATGCAGCAGCCCGGCCCGGTCGCGGCCGTTGACCTCGATCAGGGTGTGGGTGCGGCTGGCGTCGTTGTCGATGACGACGCGGGGCTGCACCCTGAAGACCCGGGTCCGGCCGGAAGCCTGGGCGCGGCGCTGGCGCAACGCCTGCTTCGACTTCAGCCGGCCGCTCAGGCTCTGCTCGATGGTCGTCTTCAGCCGCGCCAGCTTGTCCGGCGCGTCGAAAGCGCCGCCGAGCGCCGCGTCCTGGATGGTGAAGATATCGAGCGCCATGCCGTTCGCCATGGTGAAGATCTTGGCATCGACGATGTTGGCCCCGGCCAGCGCCAGCGCCGCGGCCAGGCGCGAGAACAGGCCGGGATGGTCGGCGGCATGGACGGTCACCTCGGTGACCCCGGCCTCGCGGTCGATCCTCGTATCGACCGTCAGCGGCCGCTCCTCGCGCTCGGCATCGCGGATCAGCCGGGCGTGGTGCGCATGGGTGTCGCCGTCGAGCGCCAGCCAGTAGGGCGGATAGCCCTGGGCGATGAAGGCATCGACGGCCTCGGTCGGCCAGTCCGACAGCGCCGCCCGCGCCGCGTCCTGGGCGGCGGTCACCCGCCGTTCGCGCGCCGCGACGTCCAGCTCGCCGGTCATCTGCGCCTTGGCCCGGTGGAACAGCTCGGCCAGCAGGCTGCCCTTCCAGGCGTTCCAGCGGCCGGGGCCGACGGCACGGATATCGGCGGTGGTCAGCACCAGCAGCAGGCGCAGCCGCTCCGGCGATTCGACGGCGGCGACGAAGTCCTGCACCGTCTTCTCGTCCTCGACATCGCGCTTCATCGCTGTGTTGCTCATCAGCAAATGCCAGCGGACCAGCCATTCGGCGGTCTCGGTCTCCTCCGGGTCGAGGCCGAATCGCGGTCCCAGGCGTCGGGCGACCCGGGCGCCGAGCACCGAATGGTCGCCGCCGCGGCCCTTGGCGATGTCGTGCAGCAGCATCGCCACATAAAGCGCCCGGCGCGACGCCACCTTGGCCATCACCCGGGTCGTCAGCGGCAGGTCGTCGGCGAGCTGGCCGGTATCGATGCGGTGCAGGATGCCGACCGCGAACAGTGTGTGCTCGTCGACCGTGTAGACGTGGTACATGTCGTACTGCATCTGTGCCACGACCCGCGCGAAATCCGGGATGAAGCGGCCGAGCACGCCGGCCTCGTTCATCCGCCTGAGCGCCATCTCCGGGTCGTTGCGCGAGGTCAGGATTTCCAGGAACAGGCGGTTGGCCTCCGGGTCTTCGCGCAGGCCGGTGTCGATCCTCCGCAAGGACCGGGTGATCAGTTTCAGCGCGTTGGGGTGGATGTCGAGCTTGCGCTCCTGGGCCAGATGGAACAGCCGGATCATGTCCACCGGCCGCTCGCGGAACTGCCCGGGTTCCGCCACGTTCAGCCGGTCGCCCTCGACCACGAAGCCGTCCAGCGGTTTGCGCGCCGCCGCCAGCAGGCCGAAGGCGCGGCGCGGCGCCCGCTGGCTCTCCGCCTCCAGGGCGGCGCAGAAGATGCGGGTCAGGTCGCCGACATCCTTGGCGATCAGGAAATAGTGCTTCATGAACCGTTCGACGCCTGAGGTGCCGGCGTGGTCGGTGTAGCCCATGCGGCGGCCGATCTCGCGCTGCACGTCGAAGGTCAGCCGCTCCTCGGGCCGACCGGACAGATAGTGCAGATGGCAGCGCAGCGTCGTCAGGAATGTCCGCGCCTTGGCGAAGCGGCCGGCTTCGCTCTTTGTCAGCACGCCGCGCTCGACCAGATCGGCGACCGCATCGACGCGGTAGAGGTATTTGCCGATCCAGAACAGGGTCTGCAGGTCGCGCAGGCCGCCCTTGCCGTCCTTGATGTTGGGTTCCAGCACATAGCGGCTGTCGCCGAGCCGGCGATGGCGCTGGTCGCGTTCGGCCAGCTTGGCCTCGACGAAGGCGGGGCCGGTGTCGGCGGCGACCTCGCGGTCGAAGCGCTGGCGCAGCGTGTCGTAGAGCGGCAGTTCGCCCCAGACGGGACGCGATTCCAGCAGGCTGGTGGCGATGGTGAAATCGGCGCGGCCGCCGCGGATGCACTCGTCCACCGAACGCACCGCCTGGCCGACCTTGAGGCCGAGGTCCCAGAGCAGGTACAGCACCTGTTCGACGATCTGCTCGACCCGCGGGCTGCGCTTGTAGGGCAGCAGGAACAGCAGGTCGATGTCGGATTGCGGCGCCAGCTCGCCACGGCCGTAGCCGCCGATGGCGACGATGGCCAGGCGCTCGCCGAGGGTCGGGTTCGGTAGCGGGTAGAGGCGCTCGACCACCACCTTGGCCAGCGTTCCGATCAGCCGGTCCATCAGATGGGCATATTCGGCGACGCAGGAACCGCCGCTTCCGGTCTCCTCGACGAAGCGGCGCTCGATTTCCCCGCGGCCGGTGGCGAGAGTGCGTTGCAGC
>JABDIP010000428.1 GCA_013003675.1 Inquilinus sp. | reverse complement strand
CGGGGGGAAAGGGCGGCCCTCGCGGCGGTCGCAGCTATCCGGACGGACGGCCCGACCGCCGCGGCCGTCCGCCTTGCTGAACAAGGCGCCAGGATGACAACGACGACAAGCACCGAATCACCGCCGGCCAGCGGCCGCTCCCGATTGTGGCGGCTGCTCGCGGCGCTGGAGGTGGACACCCGCCTGCTCGGAATGGTCACCGCTCTCGCCGTCATCTGGATCGGCTTCGACGTGCTGACCGGAGGCACCTTCCTGACCGCCCGGAACCTTTGGAACCTGGCGGTTCAAACCAGTGTCGTCGGCGTCATGGCGACCGGCATGGTGCTGGTGATCGTGACCCGCAACATCGATCTGTCGGTCGGATCGGTGCTCGGCTTCCTCGGCATGATCATGGCCTTCGTCCAGGTCGAAATCCTGCCCGATTTCCTGCCCCTCGGGCACCCGATGATCTGGGTCTCGTCGCTCGTGCTCGGCTTGGTGCTGGGTGCGGCAATCGGTGCGTTCCAGGGATTCTGGATCGCCCATGCCCAGGTTCCCGCCTTCATCGTCACCCTCGGCGGCCTGCTGGTTTTTCGAGGCGGCGCCTGGTGGATCACCTTCGGCCGCACCGTTGCGCCGCTCGACCAGACCTTCCAACGGATCGGCGGCGGTATCGCCGGCTCGATCGGGGATTTCTGGAGCTGGGTCGCCGGTGCGATCGCCATCGCCGTGGTTCTGTTCGGCGCCTACCGATCGCGCGCCAAGCGGCGCGAGTACAACTTCCCGCTCAAGCCGGTCTGGGCGGAATTGGTGATCAATGGCAGCGCCGTCGCCGCCATCGTCGCCTTCGTGATGGTGATGAACGCCTATGATCTGCCGCCGCGCACCGTCGCAGACGGCATCGTCACGGAGTTGATCGGCGAGGTTGGCGCCGGTGGCCTCTCCGCCGAGAGCCAGGCGCTGGTCGCGACCTTCCCGCCCGCGGCGCGCGAGTTGGTGGCAGGGTTGCCGAACAGCGAGTCGGCGCTGGTTCGCGCGCTCTCGCGCTGGGACGATCTTCCGACGACCGCCCGCGGCATTCCGGTGCCGGTGCTGATCCTGATCGGCGTCGCCGTGGTCATGACCTTCGTTGCCCGGCGCACCCGGTTCGGCCGCTACGTCTTCGCCATCGGCGGCAATCCCGAGGCGGCGGAGCTGGCCGGCGTCAATACCCGCAGGGTGATCATGACGATCTTCATCGTCATGGGCCTGCTGTGCGCGATCGCCGGCGCCATTCTCTCCGCCCGGCTCAACGCCGGCGCCAACTCGACCGGGCTGCTGGCCGAACTCAGCGTGATCGCCGCGGCGGTCATCGGCGGGACGTCGCTGGCCGGCGGCGTCGGCACCATCGTCGGGGCCCTGCTCGGCGCGCTCGTCATGCAGAGCCTGCAGAGCGGCATGATCCTGCTCGGTATGGACACGCCGCTGCAGAATATCGTCATCGGGCTCGTCCTGATCATCGCGGTATGGATCGACACGGTCTATCAGAAGCATCGGCGCTAAGGCGCCCGGCATAAGGGAATTTGGGCATGGCCGAGACACCGCTCGTCGAGATGCGGCACATGTCGATCAGCTTCGGCGGCCTTCACGCCGTCGACGACGCCAGCATCGACCTCTATCGCGGCGAGGTGGTCGGCCTGGTCGGCCACAACGGCGCCGGCAAGTCCTGCCTGATCAAGATGCTGTCGGGGGCCTACCGCCGCGACAGCGGCGAGATCCTGATCGACGGCCAGCCGGTGGAGATCAACAACCCGCGCGACGCCAAGGCCCAGGGGATCGAGACCATCTATCAGACGCTGGCGCTGGCCGACAACATCGACGCCCCGAGCAATTTGTTTCTCGGCCGCGAGGTCTTGACGCCATACGGCACGATGGACGACGCGGCGATGGAATCGGCGACCCGCAAGGTGATGGGGCGGCTGAACCCGAATTTCGTGAAGTTCAAGGACCCGGTGATGAACCTGTCCGGTGGCCAGCGGCAATCGGTCGCCATCGCCCGGGCGCTGCACTTCAACGCCAAGATCCTGATCATGGACGAGCCGACCGCCGCGCTCGGACCGCAGGAGACGAAGCAGGTCGCCGATCTGATCGTGCAGTTGAAAAAGGAAGGGCTCGGCATCTTCCTCATCAGCCACGATTTGCACGACGTCTTCGACCTGTCCGACCGGGTCAGCGTGATGAAGAACGGCCGGATGGTCGGCACGGTTCACACCAAGGACGTTACCAAGGACGACGTGCTGGGCATGATCATCCTCGGTAAGATGCCAGGCACCGCGCCCGACGCCGTCGGCGAGGCGGCGATCGCCGAGAGCTGAGCAATCGCGTGCCCGGTCGAGCGCCAGCCCGTACCGGTCTCGCCCTGCTTCTGCTTGCGGCGATGGCAACGGCAACGGCAACGGCGGAACCCGTCACGCTGAGCGGCATCACCTTCAGCGACGAGCTGGGCGGCTTCGAGATCGTCGACGGGCGTGGCAGCGGAACGCTCGGCGACCCCTTCGTCATCGTCGAGCGGATCGTGACCAGCCAGCCGACCGTCCTGCTCGTACGCGGGCTGACGCTGGAATTCGGCAATGCCGCCCGCACCAACCATTTCTCAGGCTTCTGGCTGACAAAGGTGGCGGTGAACCATTCCGACCAGACCTGGACCGGCTATCGCCTCGAATTGGAAGACGAGCTGGGCACCGCCAGCCCGCGCCTCGACGGCCTGTCCTTCGGGCAATCGCAACCGCCGGTGCAGCGCAATTTCACCGCCGACCGGTTCGCGTCGATGACGGTGCTCGACGAGCCGCATGACGGCATCGCCTTTTCCCGAGGCGCCGTGCCGCCGGGCGACCGCGTTGCGTTCACCGTCGTGATCACCCACAACGGGCCCAGCGAGGAATTCTTCCTGGTGCAACGGCACGAACAGTCGGTGGCGGAAGTTCCCGAGGCCGGGACCGAACCGCTTTAGGGACTGTTCCCCTACCCCGTCGCCGGCGGCGGCTGCCAGTAGAGCGGGCGCTCGCGGTCGCGCTCGACGACCAGGAACCGGTTGGCGAAGGCGCGCAGCCAGGGGCCCCAGGTGCCGTCCGGCCATTGCACGCGCACCTCGAGCCGCTCGGACGTGCCGAGACCGAAATGGACCCAGCCGGCCTCGCCGCCCGCATGGCCGCCGCCGACCAATAATTCGCGACGCTGGACATGGGCGCCGGTCTTCACCTCTACCCAGGCGCCGACGGCGCCCGGATTGGCGCCCGGCTGGACCAACCGGATCATGCTCCAGCCCCCCATCGGCCGAGCCGCGCCGGACGCATCGGTGCCAGCCCCCATGCTGCGCCACAGTTCCGGCCGCTGCTCGCGATTCACCACCACCAGATCGAGCAGGCCATCAAGGTTCAGATCGGCGAGGGCGGCGCCGCGGGCCCGCTCGAAGGTGCCGATGCCGGCCTCGGGCGCGGCCTCGCGGAACGACCCGTCGCCTTGCCCGATCAGCAGGTTGTTCGGATCGCGGCTGGCGAAGTCGACCATGCCCTCGACATTGCCCTTGGCGATGAAAAGGTCGACGAAACCGTCATTGTTCACGTCGTCGAACTCGGCATGCCAGGCAGTCGAGGGCCGCGTCTCGCCGCCGACATAGGGCCGATGCACGGTGGCGCCGAGGCCGTAGGCGATATCCTCGAATGCCGGCTGGAGCTGGCCGAACCGCCCGGCGCCGCCATGCGCCAGTGATT
>JABDIP010000405.1 GCA_013003675.1 Inquilinus sp. | reverse complement strand
AGCGCTTCTCGCCGAGTCGGAGGGGCGTTTCCAGGCTTTGCTCGACATCATGGACGAGCATGGCGACGCGCTGCTCGCGATCGGCGAGAAGCCGCCGCCGGATCCGCGCTGGGACCAGGGGTGGTTCGCACGGCTCGATGCGGCCGCGGCCTATGCCATCGTGCGATCGCGCCGCCCGGCGCGGATTATCGAGGTCGGATCCGGCCATTCGACCCGCTTCATGGTCCGGGCGATCGCCGATGGCGGACTGCCGACCCGGCTGACCGCCATCGATCCGGCGCCGAAGGCCGACCTCTCCGGCCTGCCGCTCGAGATGATCCGAAGAACGGTGCAGACCGTCGACCTCTCGGTCTTCGGTGAACTGGGCAGCGGCGACGTGCTGTTCGTGGATTCGAGCCATATCGCGATGCCGGGCAGCGACGTCGACCTGTTGTTCAGCCAGATTCTCCCGGCGCTGCCGGCCGGAATCCTGGTGCATGTCCACGATATATTCCTGCCGGACGACTATCCGCCCGGCTGGTACTGGCGCGGCTACAACGAGCAGCAGGCGGTCGCCGCCTTGCTGGCGGGCGGCGGCTTCCGGCCGCTATTCGCCAGCCACTATGTGGCGAGCCGTATGGCCGCAGCCGTCGACCGCTCGGCGGCCGGGCGCCTGACCCTGCCGCCCGGAACACCGGAGACCGGCCTGTGGCTGGAGAAGACGGCCGACCCGATCGGTCCTCTCGAAGTCCGGTGACCGGCCCCGGATCGCGCGGCTTTCACGCAGGGTTGACGCGCCGTGCGCGGCAACTGGGCGTAGAGTCGCGGCGAACCGAAATCGGAGCGGATGAGCGGCGATGGCGCTCGGCGAAACCATGGAACGGGTAACCGGCGGCGACGGGCACCGCAAGGTGCCGCTCGAGCAGGCATTGCCGGAGCGGGTGCGGCAAGCGATCCGCGACCAGGAGGAATTCAGCGAGATCCTGATCGGCTGGGCGCAGCTCGCCATCGTCGCCACCTTCGCCGTGCTCTACGCCCTGGCGCCGCGCGCCGCCGGGGCTGCCGTCGGCGCCCTGCAGCCGGTGCCGTTCGCGCTGGGCGGGTACTTCCTGTTCACCATCGCCCGGTTGACGCTGGCCTATCGACGCTTCACGCCGGGCTGGTTCCTCGATCTGTCGATCGCCCTCGACATGGCGTTGCTGCTCGGGCTGATCTGGACGTTTCACCTGCAGTACCAGCAGCCGGCGTCGTTCTATCTGAAGTCGCCGACGCTGCTCTACGTGTTCATCTTCATCGCCCTGCGCGCGCTGCGCTTCGACCCGCGATTCGTGCTGACGGCGGGGCTGATGGCGGCCGGCGGCTGGCTGGTGCTGGTGTTCTATGCGGTCGCCCAGGATCTCGACATGGACATGGTGACCCGCAACTACGTCGAATACCTGACCGGCAACAAGATCCTGATGGGTGCCGAATTCGACAAGGTGATCTCGATCCTGCTGGTCACCCTGGTGCTCACTCTGGCGCTGGTTCGGGCCCGAAAGCTGCTGGTGACGGCGGTGCGCGAAGGCGCCGCGGCGGACGATCTGAAGCGGTTCTTCGCGCCGGAGATCGCCCAGGCGATCACCGGCGCGGAGCATGAGATCGCCGCCGGTCAGGGCGAGGCACGCAACGCGGCGGTGTTGATGATCGACATCCGCAATTTCACCGGCTTCGCCGCCAGCATTCCGCCGAATGACGTAATGCGGCTGCTGGCCGGGTATCAGGCGCATATGGTGCCGGTCATCCAACGCTGCGGCGGCTCGATCGACAAGTTCCTCGGCGACGGGATCATGGCCACCTTCGGCGCCGGCAAGCCTTCGGAGACCGCGGCGGCGGACGCTTTGCGGGCGATGCAGGGGGTCCTCGAGGCGGCGCGCATATGGAACGCTTGGCGCGCCGCGGCCGGCTATACCCAGGTGCTGACGGTCAACGCCGCGGCCGCCAGCGGCATGCTGATCTGGGGCGCGGTCGGCGACGAGAGCCGGCTGGAATACACGGTCATCGGCGACCCGGTGAACCTGGCGGCCAAGCTGGAGAAGCACAACAAGGCGCTCGGCGTCGCCGCGCTGACCACCGGCGCCACGCTGGACGCCGCCCTGGACCAGGGCTTCGAGCCCGCCAAGCCGCCGCACCGGATTCCGGGCGCGCTGGTCGGCGGCATCGACGAGCCGCTGGAGCTGGCGGTGATCGACGCGTAGATCGAGAAACTGATTCACGATTCACACCGTTTCGGTGTGAACCGATCAGGCTCTGCGGACCGATCCTGCCGGGCCGGCCTATTTGTAAGGGTCGGCGGCGTCGCGCAGGCCGTCGCCGAAGAACTGGAACGCCAGCACGATCAGGACCACCGGCAGCACCGGCAGCATCAGCCACGGGTAGAGGGCGACGACGTTGATGTTCTGCGCCTCGTTCAGCAGCACGCCGAGGCTGGTGATCGGCGGGCGCAGGCCGAGATTGAGGAAGCTGAGCGCGGTTTCGCCGAGAATCATGCCGGGGATCGACAGGGTCGCCGAGGCGATCAGGTGGCTCATGAAGCTCGGCATCAAATGGCGGCCGATGATGCGGCGCGGGTTCGCGCCCATGAGTTGGGCGGCGACGCAGAAATCCTCCTCGCGCAGCGACAGCAGTTTCGAGCGCACCGCGCGCGCGAGGCTGGTCCAATCGACCAGGCCGAGGATGATGGTGATCCCGAAATAGATCAGCAGCGGGCTCCAGGTCGCCGGCAGGGCGGCCGACAGCGCCATCCACAGCGGCAATTGCGGGAAGCTCTGGAAGATCTCGATGATCCGGTTGATCAGATTGTCGACCCAGCCGCCGTAATACCCGGCGAGCCCGCCGATGGTGATGCCGAGGGTGAAGCTGACGACGATGCCGAGGAGTCCGATGCTGAGCGAGATACGACCGCCATGGATCATCCGGCTCAGCATGTCGCGGCCCAGGCGGTCGGTGCCGAACAAGAACAACGTACCGCCCTCGGCCGGGCAGAACAGGTGGAAACGGCCCGGAACCGCGCCCCAGAATTCATAGCTCTCGCCCAGGCAGAGGAAACGGATCGGCTGGACGCGGCCGGTGTCGGGCTCATATTCGCGCTGCATGGTCTGCAGGTTCAGCCGTGCCGTATAGCCATAGACGAAGGGCCCGACGAGGCGTCCTTCGTGGAACAGATGCACCGCCTGCGGCGGCGCGTAGATGTGGCTGGTATGGCGCGCCGCGAGGTCGTAGGGGGCGAGGATCTCGACGAACAGGATCGACAGATAGAACAGGCCCAGCACGCCGCCCGAGACCATGGCGAGATGGTGGCGCTTCAGCTTCCACCACATGATCCGCCATTGCGAGGCGAGGTAGTAGCGCTCCTGCTGCGGGGTCAGCGTCTCGACGACGTTGGGATCCCAGTCGGCCTCGTTGACGTAGTGCGCCAGGACGTCGCTGCCGGCATCGCTTCCGGGCGCGCTCATCGCGTCGCCCCGCCGCCGAGACGGATGCGCGGGTCGAGGACCGCCAGGGCCATGTCCGAAATCAGCACGCCGACCACCGTCATGACCGCCAGCAGCAGCACGAACGATCCGGCCAGATACATGTCCTGGCTCTGCAGGGCGGAGAGCAGGATCGGCCCGGTCGTCTGCAGGCTGAGCACCACCGAGACGATGGTCGCGCCCGACAGCAGTTCCGGCAGGATGCTGCCGATATCGGCGATGAACGGGTTCAACGCCATGCGCAGCGGATATTTGACCAGGGCGCGGCCGGGCGACAGGCCCTTGGCCAGCGCCGTCACGAAATACTGCTTCTGCAGCTCGTCGAGCAAATTGGCGCGCAGCCGGCGGATCATCGAGGCGGTACCGGCGGTGCCGATGACGATGACGGGGATCCAGAGATGCTCAAGCACCGAGAGAAACTTGGCCCAACTCATCGGTTGGCCGATGAAATGGGGGTCCATCAGGCCGCCGATCGAGGTATCGAAGGCGACATTGGCGAAATAGAGCAGGACCAGGGCGAGCAGGAAATTCGGCGTGGCGAGGCCGAGGAAGCCGAAGAAGGTGAGGATATAGTCGCCGGCGCTGTATTGGTGCACCGCCGAGTAGATGCCGATCGGGAACGAAACCACCCAGATGAACACGGTCGTCGCCAGCGTCACCAGGATGGTCAGGAAGACACGGTCGCCGACCACGTCGCGAACCGGCAGTTCGTACTCGAAGGAATAGCCGAAATCGCCGCGCAGGAGGCCGAACAGCCAGGTGAAGTACTGTTGCCACAGGGGCTTGTCGAGGCCGTAGGTGTGGCGCAGGAACTCGATATGGGCGAGATCGGCGCTCTCGCCGCGGGCGAGTTGCTCGTTGAGCTGGGTGGTCAGGAAGTCGCCGGGCGGCAGCTGGATGATGACGAAGCTGATCGCGCTGACCGCGAGCAGCGTCGGCACCATGATCATCAGCCGCCGGGCGATATACCCGAACATCGCCGTTGCCGCCCGCCGTTAGTACCCACCATCATAGATGGATGATACGTATGATCGTGTCCCACGCCCGCCGGGCAGGAAGCGTCG
>JABDIP010000091.1 GCA_013003675.1 Inquilinus sp. | reverse complement strand
CGATAGGGCGCCGCGCGCGTCGGCGCGCCGCTTATAGCATCGCCCAGGCGAGGGGAAAACCGGGTATGGGCCGAGGAATTCGACGCATCGGGCCGCTTTGGGCCGGCGGCAGTCGGGGCGCGGCAATGGCACCGGACGGAGGACTGGCGGGAGTCGCCGCAGCCAGGCTCGAGGACAGGATCGGCGGCGGGACGGTCAGTCCCCGGAAATCACCACCTCGGTGAGGTTCCAAAGGCCATCGATCATCGTGAATTTCTCGCTGACGAAGCGGCCGCTTTCCAGATCGATGATGCCCACGATTGCCGAATCCGGCTCGACCGCCAGTCCGGGCAGATCCCCGTCGTAGATCCGCAGCAGCGCAAGCTGGAAGTCGTGTCGCGCCACCGCCAGCTCGTTGCTGCCGTCGACGTGATCGCCGATGAGGCGCAACGGGAAACGGGTTCGCGACGCGACACTATCGGCCAGGCCGGCCTGGGCGGCGCAGTAGAAGGCGCGATAGAAGGCGTGGAAGTCCTCCCGTCCGGCCGAGCCGGCGCCGGGAAACACCGGCGGCTCGAACGGCACGCCGCAGAGCAGCGCGTTGGTGCAGTCGTCACCGGTGCAGGTCGACGCCTCCGTCAGCATCCATCGCCCGTCGACTTGACCGAACCGGAACAGGAGATTGTAGAAGATGGCGGTGAGGCCGTCGGGCCGGTCGAAGGCCGGACCGAGCGGAGCCGGCGACATGGACGTCCATCGATCCTGGGCGTCGAACAGGCCGCCAAGACCGGCCGATTGCCGGTCGACGGCCTTCTCGGTCAGGTCGTGGAAATTCGCCTCGACCGCCGGGTCGTCTGCAATCGCGGTGACCGGCAGGGGGTCGAGGACATACGGCGCCAGTTCCTCGGGCGTCCCGCTCAACAACTCGGCGACGCACATGAAGGCGGTGCGGAAGGTTGTGAATTCCGCCGAATCGAGATCCGGAACCGGGCGCAGGCTGCGGCTGTGGTCGTCCTCCAGGCAATAGATCTGGTTGCCGCAGATCTGACGACTGCCCGGGCAGGGCGGATCGGGCTCGAGCAGCGCCAATGGCCGGTCGGCAGCGCGGTCAGCCGGGGTCAGCGCAAGACGGCCATCGACGACGGTCGCCGCGAACAGGTCCGAGCCGGAACGATCTGACAGAAGGACGTCGTCGCTCTGCCGACGCCAGGCTCGGATGGCGCGGAGCCGCCGCCACGCCGCCGGGCTGTCGGCGCGCTGGCTGCTTGCGCCGGCGTGTATGGGCAGCCTGTCGAGGCCCAGCAGCGGCGTGCCGTCGGAGCGGAATTCGATCATTCGCAACCGGCCGGCGTCGTCGATCTCCGTCCAGGCACTCCCGGCCAGCGGGTCGGCGGGCAGGCGGTCGGCCGCACAGGCCCCGGCGATCGAGACGACGACAACGAGGCCGAGGGCCGCCCTGCGGCGGATCGGCAGCGTCCGGGATCGTGGCATGGGGCGGTCCCTGTCGGTTCGCGCATCTGGAGGGGCCGCAGTTTCGGGCAGCGCCTGCTAATGAACTGTTACGGTTCGGCCGTTGATGGCCCGAACCGAGAGCCTGATCGCATCTCACCGGAACGGTTTGATGCGAGAATCAGCCTCCAGTTTGTTGAAGCGATCTTGACCTTGTCACATCCATTTCGCCTGTGGCTCGATTACCGGTTCCGGCGCCATTTCCAGGGCATCGAAAACGCTCTCGATGCCGTCGACGACGCGGAACAGGCCGAGATGCTCCGACCGCGCGAAACCCTGGCCGATCATGTGGTCGATCAGGCCGAGCAGCGGCTGCCAATAACCGTCCTCGTCGACCAGCACGATCGGCTTGTCATGCAGGCCGAGCTGCTTCCAGGTGATGATCTCGAAGGTCTCGTCGAGCGTGCCGAGTCCGCCGGGCAGCACGACGAAGGCGTCGGAGCGCTCGAACATCATGCGTTTGCGGGTGTGCATGCTGTCGACGACGTGCAGTTCGGTTAGCCCGGTATGTTCGACCTCCAATTCCTGGATGTGAGCGGGGATGATGCCGACGACTTCCGACCCGGCCGCCAGCGCCGCGTCGGCGGTGATTCCCATCAACCCGACCCGACCGCCGCCATAGACCAGTTGCAGGCCGCGTTCGCCGAGCATCTGCCCGAATCGGCGCGCGGAGTTCTTCAACGGGTCCGGCACCCGGTTCGACGATCCGCAATAAACGCATATCGATCTGACGTTGGACATCCAGGCCTTCCCAGGGATTTCGCTTGGCGGACCGGACGGCCGCACATAATTCCTAACGATGGTAGCGCAAAATGGTTTAAAAGCCGCTACTTGAGTGGTCCCGGCCCGCCGGCGATTACGATCGCAGGACAGGTTTCGCGGCGCTGGGCGAATTCGCCACGACGGCGAGGATGATTGGGGTGGACAAGCAGGACAAGCGGAACCTGACCCGCGGGGCGGTCGCGATCGTTCTGGTCGCCTGCCTCGCCTTCCTCCTGTTCTGGTATGTCGGCGGCAGTCCGGGCGATCGCGTTGCGATTCCGGAGCGGGCCGCGACGCCGGGGACCGTCGCGCCGCCGACACGCTCCGACGCGGCGGCGCCCGATCGTCCAGCCGCCGCGCCCGATCGCGATGCCGCCTCGACCTCGGCCGAACCGCCGACCACGGCACAGCCGTCCGCGGCCACGCCGCAGACTTCAGCCGACTCGACGGCGACCGCCTTGCGCGACAGCCCGGCCGCGAACGAGCCGAACCTCATCGAGGGGCAGGTCGCCTCCCCGGCCGAGGACCGGCCCGCCGCCGCATCAGGGGCGACGGCAACGCTCCCGGCC
>JABDIP010000127.1 GCA_013003675.1 Inquilinus sp. | reverse complement strand
CGGCCCGAGGTCGTTGGCCAGATAGCGCACGCTCGCCTCCAGCGCCGCCTTGGCCACGCCCATCACGTTGTAGTTCGGCATCACCCGCTCGGACCCCAGATAGGTCAGGGTGATCAGGCTGCCGCCGTTCGGCATCAGCGCCTCGGCCCGGCGGGCCAGGGCGGTGAAGGAATAACAGGAGATCCGCAGGGTGCGGCTGAAGTTCTCGGCGGTCGTATCGAGATAGCGGCCCTTCAGCTCTTCCTTGTCGGAATAGGCGATGGCATGGACCAGGAAGTCGATCGAGCCCCAGGCGCCGGCGAGCCGCTCGAACACCGCGTCCAGGCTGGCGGTGTCTTCCACGTCGCAGGGCAGTACGATCTCGCCGCCGACCGATTGCGCCAGCGGCTCCACCCGGCGGCGAAAGGCGTCGCCCTGATAGGTGAAGGCCAGTTCGGCACCGTGCCGGTGCAGGGTCTGGGCGATACCCCAGGCGATCGAGCGGTTGTTCGCCACCCCCATCACCAGGCCCCGCTTGCCCGCCATCAGACCGGACCCTGCGTTCATCTCCCCGCCCCTGTCTTCATGGCCGCGTCAGGCCCCGCGACTCGGACATGGATACAAATACCCATGTCGCTCGGTATCAATCCCGCAGGCGTCGAAACACCAGCGCGGCGTTGGTGCCGCCGAAGCCGAAGCTGTTCGACATCACGCAGTCGAGCCCGGCATTGTCGACCCGTTCGCGCACCACCGGCATGTCCTCGAATTCCGGGTCCAGCCGTTCGATATTCGCCGAGGCGCAGATGAAATCGTTCTTCAGCATCAACAGCGAATAGATCGCCTCGAGGGCGCCGGCGGCGCCCTGGGCGTGGCCGGTCAGCGATTTGGTTGAGCTGAGCGGCGGCGCCTCGGCGCCGAAGGCCTCGCGGACCGCCTGCAATTCGCGGGTATCGCCGACCGGGGTCGAGGTGCCGTGCGTGTTGATATAGCCGATCTTGCCGTCGAGGCCGTCCAGCGCCATGCGCATGCAGCGCACCGCGCCCTCGCCGGACGGCTGCACCATGTCGAAGCCGTCGGAATTGGCGCCATAGCCGACAAGCTCGGCGTAGATCCTGGCGCCCCGGGCGCGGGCGTGTTCGAGTTCTTCCAGCACGACGACGCCGCCGCCGCCGGAGATGACGAAGCCGTCGCGATCGGCGTCATAGGCGCGCGAGGCGCGCTCCGGCGTATCGTTGTATTTCGAGGACAGCGCACCCATCGCGTCGAACAGCACCGTCAGCGTCCAGTGCAGCTCCTCGCCGCCGCCGGCGAAGACGATGTCCTGCTTGCCCCATTGGATCTGCTCGGCGCCGTTGCCGATACAGTGGGCGCTGGTCGAGCAGGCGGAGCTTATCGAGTAGTTGATGCCGCGAATCTTGAACGGCGTCGCCAGGGTCGCGGAGTTGGTGCTCGACATGCAGCGCGGCACCATATAGGGCCCGACCCGCTTCGGCCCCTTTTCCCGCGCGATGTCGGCGGAGGCGACGATGTTCTTGGTCGACGGACCGCCGGAGCCCATGATCAGCCCGGTGCGCTCGTTGGAGACGTCACTCTCTTCGAGCCCGGCATCGGCGATCGCCTGCGCCATGGCGACATAGTTGTAGGCCGCGCCATCGCCCATGAAGCGGCGCAGCTTGCGGTCGACCGCCTCGTCGAGGTCGATCTTCAACGAGCCGTGGACGTGGCAGCGAAATCCTAGCTCGGCATATTCATCGGCGCGGACGATGCCGGACCGGCCGAGCCGCAGGCTCTCGGTGACTTCGTCCTGGTTGTTGCCGATGCTGCTGACGATGCCGAGACCGGTGACGACGACGCGTCGCATGAAACTCCCTCAGCCTGTGCTGTGCCGGTTTAGGCGGCGGCGCCGGTGAACAGGCCGACCCGAAGGTCCTTGGCCTCATAGATCGGGCTGCCATCCACCTCGACCGTGCCGTCGGCGATGCCGAGCACGATCTTCCGGTTGATGAACCGTTTGATGTCAAGGCGGTACTTGACCATCTTCGCTGTCGGCAAGACCTCGCCGGTGAACTTCACCTCGCCGACACTCAAGGCCCGGCCGCGCCCGGGCGCTCCGGTCCAGCCGCAGAAGAAGCCGAGAAGCTGCCACAGCGCGTCGAGGCCCAGGCAGCCCGGCATCACCGGATCGCCCTCGAAATGGCAGCCGAAGAACCATAGATCCGGCTTGATATCGAGTTCCGCCTCGACCTCACCCTTGCCGTGCTCGCCGCCCTCCTCCGCGATCTGCGTGATGCGGTCGAACATCAGCATCGGCGGCAGCGGCAGGCGGGCGTTGCCCGGCCCGAACAGCTTGCCATGGGCGCATTGCAGCAGATCTTGATAGGAGAATTTGTTTTGCGTGCTCACCGAACGGCGATCCGACTCCGTGATCGAACATTGCGCGGACTGTAGCGGATTCGCGACCGGGCACAAGGCATCATTCCGCCTCCGATCCGACGCCCGCCGAAGCGCCGAAATCGAAGGGCTGGAAATTTCCGTTTCCACGGCGTACACGGACATCCCATATGAAGGACGCCATGCACGAACCATCGTCCAGCGACCCGGCCGCGCGACTGCGGCGAGCGGGCCTGCGCCCGACGCGGCAACGCGTCGCTTTGGCGCGCCTGCTGTTCGGCGTAGAGGACCGGCACGTCACCGCCGAGGGCCTGCACGCCGAGGCCAGCGCGGCGGCGATGGAGGTGTCGCTGGCCACCGTCTACAACACCCTCAACCAGTTCACCCATGCCGGGCTGCTGCGCGAGGTCGTGGTACAGAGCGGCCGGTCATACTTCGACACCAATACCGGCAATCATCACCATTTCTTCCATGAACGCACCGGCCTGTTGCAGGACATCCCGGCCGGCGCCCTGTCGGTCGCCGGGCTGCCGCCGCCGCCGCCGGGCGCCAAGGTGGCGCGGGTCGACGTCGTCATCCGCCTGACCGACGACGATTGAGCCGGTTCAAGGGGTCCGCCGCGCGGCCGCCGGTGCCGGACCGCGGAATTGATTTAGAACAATTCTAATCTGGTTGACTTCGGTTTCGGCCGATGCAATATCACCGGCACTTCCGGCGTTGCGGATGGCCGCCATCCGCCGGGCCGGGCTTTCCAGAGCCAGTTTCGAGGGACCGGCCCGCCGCCGGTCCAAACACCCAACTGCATGGGGGATCAGCAGATGTCGCTCAAAGGCTCCAAGACCGAAGACAACCTCAAGGCCGCGTTCTCCGGCGAAAGCCAGGCCAACCGCCGCTATCTCTACTTCGCCCAGAAGGCCGACATCGAAGGTTACAACGATGTGTCCGCCGTCTTCCGCTCGACCGCCGAGGGCGAGACCGGCCACGCGCACGGCCATCTCGAATTCCTCGAGGAGGTCGGCGATCCGGCGACCGGCGAGCCGATCGGCAGCACGGCGGAGAACCTGAAGGCGGCGATCGCCGGCGAGACCCACGAGTACACCGACATGTATCCCGGCATGGCGCGAACCGCCCGTGACGAGGGTTTCGACGAAATCGCCGACTGGTTCGAGACCTTGGCGAAGGCCGAGAAGAGCCACGCCGGCCGTTTCCAGAAGGCTCTGGCCGACATCGGCTGAGGGCGTCGGGCCCTTCCGGGACCGGACCCGGCGATGCATGTTTCCGGGGCCCCGCGGCGCGGGGCCCCGCAATTCCCCCATTGACGCAGGCATGCCCCGGACGCGGCGGTGGCGGCCAATTCGGACGGCCCCGGCGGCTTGACGGGCGAGTGTGAGGGTTGGTGGATGCGCGAAGGCAGTCTCGAAGCGCCGGTCCGGCATCCGGTGCCGTGGCAGGATCCGGAGTTCTATGACGAGGAGAAGCTCGACGCCGAGCTGCGACGGGTCTTCGATATCTGTCATGGCTGCCGCCGCTGCTTCAATCTGTGCGACAGCTTTCCGCGCCTGTTCGACCTGATCGACGACAGTTCGTCGGGCGAACTCGACAGCGTCAACTCGGCCGACTTCAAGCCGGTCGCGGATGCCTGCACGCTCTGCGATCTGTGCTTCATGACCAAGTGCCCCTACGTGCCGCCGCACGAATTCAACCTCGACTTCCCGCATCTGATGCTGCGCCATCGGGCGATCGAGGCGAAGCAGGGCAAGGTGCCGTTCGCCGCCCGCCAGCTCACCGAGACCGACCGCAACGGCAAGTTCGCCGCTCCCGTCGCCGGGCTTGCCAACTGGGCGACCGGCACCGGCAATGGGTTGACCCGTCCGCTGATGGAAAAGACCGCCGGTGTCGACCGCAAGGCCGACCTGCCGAAGTATCACGGCAAGACCTTCACCCTGCGCGCCCGGCAGCAGGTGCCGACGGTCAATCCGCAGGCGCCGGCCCATGGCCGCAAGGCGGTGCTCTATGCCACCTGTTTCGTGAACTACAACAACCCCGATATCGGCACGGCCGCCCGCGCCGTGCTCGCCCATAACGGCGTCGAGACGGAGGTGGTCTATCCGACCTGCTGCGGCATGCCGCAGCTCGAGCACGGCAATATCGCCCGGGTCGCGGAAAACGCGAGCAAGGTCGCCGGCGAGCTGAAACCCTGGATCGACAAGGGCTACGACGTCATCGCCCTGGTCCCGAGCTGCGCCCTGATGCTGAAATTCGAATGGCCGCTGCTGGTGCCCGAAGACGAGGACGTCAAGCGGCTGTCGGCGGCGACCTACGACACCGCCGAGTACCTGGTCGACATCGCCCGCAAGGAGGGCCTGGCCGACGGGCTGAAGCCGCTCGACGGCGGCGTCACCGTGCATATCGCCTGCCACGCCCGGGCGCAGAACATGGGCCAGAAGGCCGCCGAGTTGCTCCGGCTGATTCCCGACACCCAGATCGCCGTCGTCGAGCGCTGCTCGGGTCACGGCGGCTCATGGGGGATGATGAAGGACAACTTCGATGTCGCCCTCAAGGTCGGCAAGCCGGTCGCCCGCCAGGCGGCCAAGGCCGGCAGCCGGTACGTGGCCTCCGAATGCCCGCTCGCCGGGATGCACATCCTGCAGGGGATGGAGCGGCTGGGCGGCGATACGCCGGTGCCGGAGACCGCCCCCCACCCCATCGAACTGTTCGCCCGCGCCTACGGCCTGGCCGGCTGAGGCGCGACCGAGACCGGAGAAACACCCATGTCAGCACAGCGTCTGATCACCCGCGACGACATCATGCCGATGGAGCGCTATGCGGAGATCCGCGCCGACAAGCGCCACGAGATGCGCGCGGTCAAGGACAACCGCCGCGTCTCGGTCGGCCCCGACGCCACCTTCTATTTCGAGAGCTTCCAGACGATGTGGCATCAGGTGCATGAGATGCTGTTCATCGAGCGCGGCGGCGAGGAGCAGATCGAGGACGAGCTGTCCGCCTACAACCCGCTGATCCCGCAAGGGCGCGAGTTGGTGGCGACGATGATGTTCGAGATCGACGACCCGGAGCGCCGCGCCCGAGTGCTCGGCAAGCTCGGCGGTGTCGAGGAGACGATGTTCGTGGAGATCGACGGCGAGACGGTCATGTCGGTGGCCGAAGCCGATGTCGACCGCACGTCCGCCGCCGGCAAGGCCTCGTCGGTCCAGTTCGTGCACTTCCCGCTGACCGACGCCCAGGCGGCAAAGTTCAAGACCCCCGGGGTCCGTGTCGTGATCGGCATGAAGCATCCGGAATACGCCCATATGGCGGTGTTGCCGGAGGCTGTCCGCGCCGCCCTGGCGGCGGATCTCGACTGACGACGGAAAACGCGCGGATGCGACATCGGCCGCACCCGTGCGCGTCGCTTTCCGATCGTCAGCGGGTGAATTCCACCAGCTCGACGCGGTTGCCCTCCGGGTCGACCTCGAGGATCAGCCCGATGCCGGGCGCGTAGTATTTGTACTCCTCGACGTCCGGCTGCACGGGCGTGAATTCCCGGGTGATCAGGCAGGTGCCGTGGCAGGACGCCGCGGCAACCGTCGCGGTCCCGTCGAGCATGACGATCTGGGCGGCATCCTCGGCCTCGCGCAGGGCGAATTCCTGCCGGTAGACGTCGCTCATGCGGGGCACGGCCTGCATCACGATGCCCGGACGGGCATAGTCCCGGAACGCCTTCCAGGAGCCGTCGACGTCGACCAGCTCGGCCGCGGCCTCGCCCTCGACCCGTTCATAGTTCCGCGCGATCTCGCCGCAATACCAGACATTGCCGAGAACATCCTGGGCGTACCAGTCCTCGGTATCCTCGACCACGGCGCCATCCTCCTCGACCCGGTCGTTGACGACCAGACAGGTGACCCCGCCGATCAGCTTGGTTTCGTCCCTTACCGTCACGACGATGGTCTCGCCGTCGCCGGCATAGACCCAGCGCCGGCCCTGCTCGAGCGGGAAGTACGGGTTCGCCGCGACCGTGACGCCGATTTCCATGGGGTCGACGAAATCGGCCGGGTCGAAGGTCGGTTCGTAGGCATCCTTGCCAAGCGCGAAGCACAGATCCCGGCGGGCGTCGAAGCGGTCGCCGCACAGCGCCATCTCCGCGCGCCGATCGGCCTTGGCATCGTCGCTGCACTCGCTGGCGGCGATCGGATCGGAGACGTTGGCGCAATTGCCGATCGCGGTCCAGAACACCTCCCGGCCTTCGTTCCGGCAGGCGCGCTGGGCCGCCCGCGCGGTGGCGGTACAGATCGTGCCGTATCTGAATTCCCTCGCCAGCGCGCCGTCATCGTCGTCGTCGGCCGTGTCCTCGGCGAGAGCGCCGAAGCCCACCATGATGGCGACCAGGGCGATGGCGAGGCCATAGAGATGGCGGATGATAAAGGGGATCGGCGGTTCCTGTGCCGCCGCCCGTGCCGCGGTGTCGGTCTTCATAGCGTCCTCCTGACATGCGGTCGGTGGTCGAAGCCCGGGTGCCGGCATGCCTCCCCGATCCGGCGTCCGGGCTGAACCCTCGACGCCGGCCTTGGCGGCCGCCCGTCCGGCGACCGCTCGCCGGCACGGGACTACGTTTCGGGTACCCCTCAGCTATCGCAGCGGCTCGAGCGGCGGTAAATCCGGCAGGCGTGGGATCGGCGCGTAGACAACTTATGCGGGATAGCCGTCGCGAGCGGCCGGCGGGAGGGTGGCCAAGCGGCCCGCTTCCGCCATTTGTCGGATCGGCGCGTAGACGGCAACGACGCCGCGGAATCCGCGAAATTCAGCGAGTTGAAGAGAAGGAGGGTAGCGGCGCGCGGGTGACGATGGGAGTCGGGAACCCTATCCCGTCGTCACGTCAGGGGTGATCAGGTCCTCGAGGAAGTAGGCGGAGAACGCCGACTTGCCGGGCAGCCGGGACCGGGCATAGATCGACTGGGCCTGCTGCCGGACCGTCGCCTCGGTGGTATTGCGCAGCGAGGCGATCTCCTTGTGGCTCAGGCCCTTGAGGATCAACAGCCCGATCTCGTGCTCGGCCTCGGTCATCCCCCATTCCTGGAATTGCCTGGATATCTCCAGGCGCAGCCCGTTGAGGTGGGATTGGACCTTCTTCCGCCACCCTTCCCCCTCGGATCGGGCGACCTCCAGGCTGCGGATCAGCTCCAGCTTTTCCTCATGCTGCAACTGCATGCGCTGGGCCAGCAACGCGACGCCGACCGCCGCGCTGATCGTCAGGGAGAGCGCGAGCGCGTCCGACGCGATGTCGAAGATCGTCAGATTGCCGATATCCGGCAGGATTTCGAGGCTGAGCAGAAGCGCGAACGAACCGAAGCCGACCGCGCCCAGGATCCATCGGATCCGTCGTTCGCTGAAGTTCGCCATCGAAGTCGCCCCTTTCGATCTGCACATCCTGGAAGGCAAAAAAAAGCGAAACCATGACGACCGGCCGATCGCGGCTACTCCACCGCCTCGTCAGCATAGAGCCCCCAAAGCTCCCGGCGCGGCAACCAGCCGCGGTGGCCTGCGACATCGATTTGGCACCAGCCGATGGCGTCGTGGTCGTCGCCGGCCGGGCAGCTCAGCAACGCGCCGACCACGCCCGATTCGGCGCGGGCGACGACCAGCGCGTCGCCGTGCGGCTGGGCGCGCAGCTCATGGACGACGTCGCCGGTCAGCAGGGCGCCGCGGCGGCCGGACAGCAGCGACTGGTGCACCCAGCCCTCGGTGCCCTCGAAGTCGCGGATCTTCCGCCAGGTGTCGAATTCCGCCACCACCTCGACCGGCATGCTCTTGCGCAGGAACACCCAGTCGATCGGATAGCGGCGGCCGGGGCCGGCGCGTACATTGACCTTGTCGGCCTTCAGGCTGACGAAGCGTGGAATCGGCAGCCCGCTGTCCGCGGCGGCGGGCGCGGCCGGCAACCAGACCATCGCGGCGAACAGCAGGGCGGCGGCGAGACGTTTCATCGGATCGGCAAAGGTTTCGTCGGTTGGCGGCGGCTGTCCCCTTATCCGGCGGCTGTCGGGGCCCGTCAAGGCGGTTCGGTGCCGCGGCGCCGGGCTGGACAAGCCGCGCGGGCGCTTGCTATGGCGGGGGACGCCACACCGCGTGTCCCGGACCGAAAGGCCAACCCTCCATGCCGGACCGTAAGAGACCCCTCGTCATCGTCACCCGCAACCTGCCGGACGCGATCGAGACACGGATGATGGAGCTGTTCGAGCCGCGGCTGAACATCGACGACGAGCCGATGACGCGGGACCAGCTCGCCCAGGCGATGCGCGAGGCCGACGTGCTTGTGCCGACGGTGACCGACCGCATCGATGCCGAACTGATCGCCGAGGCGGGGCCGCGGCTCAAGCTGATCGCCAGTTTCGGCACCGGGGTCGACCATATCGATCTGGCGGCGGCCAAGGCGCGCGGCATCGCCGTCACCAACACGCCGGGGGTGCTGACCGAGGACACCGCCGACATGACCATGGCGCTGATTCTGGCCGTGGCGAGGCGGCTGGTCGAGGGCGAGTCGCTGGTGCGCTCGGGCAAGTGGACCGGCTGGAGCCCGACCGGCATGCTCGGCCACCGGCTCTACGGCAAGCGCCTCGGCATCATCGGCATGGGCCGGATCGGCCGCGCCGTGGCGCGCCGGGCACGCGGCTTCGGCCTGTCGATCCACTATCACAACCGGCGCCGGGTCGCCGAGGAGGTCGAGGCCGAGCTGGAGGCGACCTATTGGGAGAGCCT
>JABDIP010000122.1 GCA_013003675.1 Inquilinus sp. | reverse complement strand
ACCGGCCCGCCGCCGGGCTTGAAGAAGAACTCCGGATCCGGGTGCCAGTGCTCCATGCCATGGGACATGAAGAAGGCCGTGCCGGAGAGGATCCGGCCGACCGTGCCGTCGTCGACCAGCCGGCGCGCCAGCCGGCCGCCGGCGCCCAGAAACGTATCCGGCGCGCAGCCGAGGCGAAGGCCGCGCGCCTCGGCCTCGGCGACGATGGCGCGGGCCGCCGCCAGATCGGTCGCCAGCGGCTTTTCCGAGAAGACGTGCTTGCCGGCGGACAGCGCCTCGACGATCACCGGGGCATGGGCGTCGGGGACCGTCAGGTTGATGACGATGTCGATGTCGTCGCGGCCGAGCAGCGCGTCGACCGAGACCGCCGGCACGCCGAACTTGCGGCCCTGCGCCTCGGCCGCCGCCGGTCTCGCATCGGCGACCGCCCGCATCTCGAGCCCCGGGCAGCGCGGGACGTTGCGCAGGTAGATGCCTGAGATGTTGCCGCAGCCGATCAGGCCGACGCCCAGGGTTTCCACGTCGGTCCCTCCCATCAGGCCGAGACGGCCCAGGCCGCCACGGCGTCCCGCGACCGCGTCGCGAAGCGCTCGAAATCGTTCGGGTTGTCGTGCTCCAGCACGAACAGCTCGGCCTTCGCCGACTGTATCGCCGGCAGCAGGCGCGGCCAATCGATGGTGCCCCGGCCGATATCGGCCCAGCCATCCTCGTCCAGATTCTCGCCGGCCGGGGCGAGGTCCTTGATATGGAAGGCGACGATGCGGTCACGATGGCGGCCGATCCAGTCGGCGCTATCCTCGCCGGCCCGTTCGATCCAGCCGATATCGGCCGCCCAGAGCAGCGCCGGCGCGCCCTCGAAGATCAGGTCGAGCGGACAGAGCCCGGCGGCCGTCCTGCGGAACTCGAAGTCGTGGTTGTGCCAGGCGAGCCTGATCCCCTCGGCGGCCAGCGCCGCCTGCAGGTCGGCCAATTCGCGGCCGAAGCCGCGCCAGCCCTCGGCATCCTTGTCCCGCTCGCCGGGCGGTATCGCCGGAACGATCAGCAGGGTGGTGCCGAGTTGCTTCGCCGCCGCCACGGTGCCGCCGAAATCGGTCTTCAGCGCCGGCAGGGCGACATGGCTGCTCGGTGCCGCCAGCCGGTGATCGCGGAGGGCGGCGGCCATTTCCTCGGCCCTGTCGAGCAGGCCGCCATAGGGCTCCACCAGCCGGTAGCCGAGCCCGGCCAGGGTGGCGAGCTGGTCGTCAAGCGGCGGGAAGTTCCGCGCCGAATAGAGCTGAAACGAGAGGCGGTCGAGAATCGTCACGGAAGTCTCCAAAGGCTAGAGGCGGCTGCCGGTTTCCCTGTCGAAGAGGTTGAGACGGTCGCCGGGGAAGCCGACCTTCAACGTGTCCTGTGGTTCGTGCGCGGCGTCCCCATCCAGCCGCAGGCCGATGGTATGTCCGGCCAGGCTGCACCACACCACGGTTTCCGCCCCCATCGGCTCGACGATCTCCACGGTCACCGTGTGGCCGCCGTTGTCCGGGTCGATGCGCACATGCTCCGGCCGGATGCCCAGCTCGGCGGCGGTCCCGGATGACGGCGGTTCTGCGAAGTCGTAGTCGCCGAGCGGGTGGGCGATTTCCCCGGCGACGAAGACCGGGTCGCCGGACCCTGTCTCGATATGGCCGGCGATGAAGTTCATCCGCGGCGAGCCGACGAACCCGGCGACGAACCGGTTGGCGGGTCGGTGGTAGATCGTGCGCGGCGACGCCAGCTGCTGGATGATCCCGCCATGCATCACCGCGATCCGGTCGGCCAGGGTCAGCGCCTCGACCTGGTCGTGGGTCACATAGATCATCGTCGAATTGCCGAGTTCGCGATGCAGCCGCTTCAGCTCGACCCGAAGTTCGGTGCGCAGGGCGGCGTCGAGGTTGGAAAGCGGTTCGTCGAACAGATAGACGTTGACGTCGCGCACCAGCGCCCGGCCGATCGCCACGCGCTGGCGCTGGCCGCCGGACAGCTCCACCGGCCGGCGGTGCATCAGATCGTCGATGTGCAGCAATTCGCTGGCACCCTTGATCCGCTCGGCGATCTCCGGTTTGGGCACCTTCGCCATCTTCAGGCCGAAGGACAGGTTTCCGGCGACGGTCATCCGGGGATAGAGCGCATAGGACTGGAACACCATGCCGATGCCGCGGTCCTTGGGTTCCTCCCAGGTGACGTTCTTGCCGTCGATCCAGATCTCGCCGTCGGCGATGTCGAGCAGCCCGGCGATCGAATTCAACAAGGTGGATTTGCCACAGCCCGAGGGACCGAGCAGCACGATGAACTCGCCCTCCTCGACATCGAGGTTCAGGTTCTCGATGACCTTTACCGTGCCGAATGCCACGTCCAGGCTGTTGATCGAAACACTCGCCATCGTTGCTAACCCTTTACAGCGCCCGCGGCGATGCCGCGCACGAACCAGCGCCCGGAGATGAAGTAGACGGCGAGCGGCACCGCGGCGGTCAGGATGGTCGCCGCCATGTTGACGTTGTATTCGCGCACACCGCTCGTGGTCTGGACGATGTTGTTGAGCTGGACCGTCATCGGCATGTTCTCGCGGCCGGCGAAGACGATGCCGAACAGGAAGTCGTTCCAGATGCCGGTCACCTGCAGGATGATGGCGACGATGGTGATCGGCACCGACATCGGCAGGATGATGCGGAAGAAGGCCGACCAGAAGCCGGCGCCGTCGACCCGCGCGGCGCGGAACAGCTCCTCCGGCAGGGCGGCGAAATAGTTGCGGTAGAGCAGCGTCAGGATCGGCATGCCGAAGATGGTATGGATGATGATGATGCCCGGCAGCGAGGCGAACAGGCCGATCTCGCGCAGGAAGATGATCAGCGGATAGATCACCACCTGATAGGGCACGAAGGCGCCGAAGATCAGGATCGCGAAGAAGATCTGGGCACCCCTGAAGCGCCAGAACGACAGCGCATAGCCGTTGATCGCGGCGATGACGACCGAGATCGCCACGCTTGGCACGGTGATCTTCACCGAGTTCAGGAAGCCCGGCCTGACCCCCTCGCAGTCGCGGCCGGTGCAGGCGGTGCTCCAGGCCTTGGTCCACGCCTCGAAGCTGACCTCGCGCGGCCAGTTGAACAGGAAGCCCTCGCGGATTTCCGGCATGGTCTTGAGCGAGGTGACGATCATCACCCACATTGGCGCCAGGAAATAGATCGCGGCGATGATCAGGAAACCGTACACCCCGACCCGGGAGGCGGTGACGCGCCGGGGTCTCGGGCCGCGGGGCCGATCCTTGGCGATGCCGCCCGCGGTGGTCGCGATGCCGGTCATGCCGCCCGCTGCTCCCGCCGGCTCTTGGCGTGCCAATCGGCGGCCGACTTGATCGCCAGCAGCACGACGATCGGCAACAGCATCATCGACGCCGCCGCCATGCCGAGGGCGACGTTCTGCCGGTTGGTGATGTGCTCGATGACGAAGATCGCCGGCATCTGCGTGGCGATGCCCGGACCGCCCTGGGTCATGGCGATGACCAGGTCATAGACCCGCACGATGCTGGTGCATTGCAGGATGAGCGCGGTCGCCAGCGCGCCGCGGATCATCGGCAGGGCGATGTACAGATAGGCGCGCCAGGCCGGAATGCCGTCGACCCTGGTGGCCCGCCAGATCTCCGCATCGATGCCGCGCAGGCCCGCGAGCAGGATCGCCATGGTCACGCCGACGCCGTTCCACACGCCGCCCATCACCAGCCCGTAGATGGCCGTCGACTGATGCACCAGGGGGGCGAAGACGAAGCTTTCGAATCCCAGCTTCTGCATCGCCGACGAGAAGCCGAGATTGGGGTCGAGCATCCACTGCCAGACCAGCCCGGTGACCACCAGCGACATGGAGAAGGGATAGAGGAAGATGGTCCGGAAGGCGTCTTCCTGCTTGATGCGCTGATCGATGAAGACGGCCAGCAGATAGCCCAATGTCATCTGGAAGACGATGATCAGGACACCGAAAATCCAGATGTTCTCGACCGAGACGAGCCAGCGCGTCTCGCCCCACAGGCGCTCGTACTGGTCGAGGCCGATGAAGTTGAACTTCGGAAACAGCTTGGCGTTGGTGAACGACAGCAGCACCGAATAGATGATGCCGAAGACGAACACGCCCACCGAGACCATGATCATCGGGATCGACCCGATGATCGCATGAAGGTTCCTCAACCGTCTGCGGCGCTGCGGCATGGCGTGGCGGGTCCGGAGCCTCGGTACGGCGATCCGACGCGGCGCGGCCTTTGCGGCCGTACCGCGCCGGGTCCGCGATCAGTCGGCGGTCTCGATGATGCCGGCGAAGCGCTCCTGGGCGTCGGCGACGCTCAGGCCCTGATTGAATGAGAACTCGGCGAACAAATCGTTCAACTGACCCGTCGTGTCCTCGGTCACGAACCGGTTCAGCGCGGTCAGCACCGTGTTCGGATCGTCGAGCAGGGCCAGGCCTTTCCGCATGCAGGAATCGGCCAGCGACATGTCGACGTCGGCGCGCACCGGCAGCGAGCCCTTCGCCACATTGAACAGCGCCTGGACCCGGGGGCTGATCATCAGCGAGGCCAGTTCGAGCTGGGCCGCTTCGACCTCGGGGTCGTCCTGCTTGGGGAACAGGAAGATGTCGCCGTCGGTGGTCAGGAACGGCGTGTCCGAGGGGCCGGGGATGCACTCATAGTCGACGCCCGGCACCTTGCCGGCGACGGCGAACTCGCCGCGCGCCCAGTCGCCCATGATCTGCATCGCCGCCCGGTCGCTGATGACCAGGTTGGTGGTGTCGTTCCAGTTGCGGTTGGCCGACGCTTCATCGGTGTAGGATGTCAATTCGCGCCAGGTCTCGAAGACCGTGGCGACTTCCGGCGAGCGGGCGTAGTCGGCATCGCGGTCGCGAAACAGCCGATAGTAGTTCTCCTTACCGACAATGCCGACCAGGGCGACGTTGAAGGCGCCGGTGTGCTGCCAGGTCTCGCCGCCGATCGCGAACGGGATGAAGCCGGCCTGCTGGATCTTCGGCGCTGCTTCGAGGAACTGTTGCAGGTTGGTCGGGATCGGCACGCCCGATTGTTCGAAGACCGGGATCGACGCCCAGCCCCATTGCCAGGAATGGATATTTACGGGGACGCACCAGACCCGGCCGTCCTTCTCGCAGGCATTGGTCAGAATGCTCTCCGGGCGGATGAAGTCACGCCACCCTTCGCGTTCGGCCAACTCGGTCAGGTCGAGGAGCAACCCGCCCTCGATCAGCTCCTCATACTGGCGGCCGGAATTAAACTGGGCGGCGGCCGGGGCGTCGCCGCCGAGGATGCGCTGCATGACCGCGGCCCGGGCGTTGGTACCGCCGGCGATCGCAGTGTCGGCCCATTCGTGCTCGGTCTGCGCCTCGAACTCGTCGGCGAACACCGAAACCGCGGCGTTCTCGCCGCCCGAGGTCCACCAGTGCACGACCTCGACTTCGGCGGCATTGGCCGCGCCGCACAACACCGCGCCTGCGGCCGAGGCCAGCAGAACGCGCGCGATTCCAGCATATTTCATTGTTCGATATCTCCTCCCAGGGACACACGCACCTAAGGGTGCGATGGATGCGATCACTCGTTGCAGGCCCGATCGTGCATGTCGTCAGACCAGTTTGTAATCGATTACATTTTAGGGTAGACGATTGTCTCGATCTGTCAACGGTTCCCGATCATCGGTCCCGTCGGCCGCAACCGAGGGCGCCGCAGGACGCGAGCAACGGGCTGAACCGAGGATGACGGTGGAAGACTCCAACAGGCGACGTCGGGCATCGCGGCACACCGTCACCATTCAGGACATCGCGGACCGTGCCGGCGTCTCGACGGCGACCGTCAGCCGGACCCTTGCCAATCCCGAATTCGTCAGCGTCAAGTCCCGGGTGCGGGTCCTGCGCGCGGTTACCGAGACCGGCTACACGCCCAACGTCGCGGCGCGCAACCTGCGCGCCCGGCGCTCGATGAAGATCCTCGTCGTCGTGCCGAACCTTGCCAACCCGTTCTTCGCCGAGGTGCTGCGCGGGATCGACGATGAACTGGCCGGCGCCGGATACGACATGATCATCGGCAATCTGGACAATCTGGCCGAGCGCGAGGCCCGGTATGTCAAACTCGCCATGTCCGGGCAGGTCGACGGCGTCTTGAACCTGACCGGCCGGGTGCCGAAGGGCGACGGCCGGTCGATGGCCGAACTGGGCCTGCCGATGGCCGGCATCTGCGCCATCGTTCCAGGCCAGAACTCACCCCATGTGGTAGTCAACGACCGCGCCGTCTCGGTGTCGGTCGCCGAGCATCTGCTTGGCCTTGGCCATCGCCGCTTCGGCTACATCTCCGGCCCGGCGGGCAATATCAACGAGATCGAGCGCCATGCCGGATTCCTGGACGGATTGCGGGCGGCGGGCATCGACGGTAAGGCGGTTGTCCGCTGGCCGGGCGCCTTCAATCTCGGTTCCGGCATCGCCGCGGCCCGGGATTTCCTGAGGCGGGGCGACCGCCCGACGGCGGTCTACGCGGCCAGCGACGAAATGGCGATCGCTTTCATGAAGACGCTGCTGACGGCGGGGCTGGAGGTGCCGGGCGATGTCTCCATCGTCGGCTTCGACGGGATCGAATTCGCCGAACTGGTCGAGCCGACACTGACAACGGTCCGCCAGCCGCGGCACAACCTCGGCCGCATGGGGGCGCGGGCGCTGCTCGACGAGATCGCCGGCACCGGGTCGGGCGCGCGCATCATCGAAATGCCGGCGACGCTGATCGTCGGCGACAGCACGGCGCCGCCGAGAGCCGAACGACCCAGCCGGGCGCCGGCAAAGACGGCGGTGCCATCGGAGGCAACAGGAGGGGAGAAGAGGCGATGATCGAAGACCCGCCGATACTGACGATCCGCAGGCGCTTTCCGCGTCCGATGCCGGAGCAGGTGGCGGCGCTGGCCGGGGCGCCGACCGGCTTCGTCGTCGACTGCATGGACGGAAGGGGCGCGCTGGACGGCCGGATCAAGCCGGTCGGTGCGACGCCGCCGGCGTTCTGCGGCGTTGCGTTGCCGTGCCATGTCGGGCCGGGCGACTGCCTGGCCGTGCTGGCGGCGCTCGAGGTGATCCGGCCCGGCGACGTGATGGTGGCCGCGACCGATGGCTTCGCCGGCACGGCGGTGGCCGGCGACCGGGTCATGGGCATGGCGCGCAACGGCGCTGCCGCAGGGTTCGTCACCGACGGCTTCGTGCGCGATCTGGACGGCATCGAGGCGGTCGGACTGCCATGCTTCGCCGCCGGCATCACGCCCAATTCGCCGGCCAAGACCGGCCCCGGCACGATCGGGCTGCCGGTCACTATCGGCGGCGTATCCGTCGCGGCCGGCGACATCGTGCTCGGCGATCGCGACGGCGTCGTGGTCGTGCCGTTCGTCGGGATCGATGCGGTGATCGCTCGGCTGCCGACGATCCGCGACGCCGAGGCCGCCCTCGACGCCGAGGTGGCGAAGGGCCTGCTTGTGCCGGACGCAATCCGCACCCTGCTGGCCAGCGACGCCGTTCGGGAGGTGGACTGACTGACGATCGTGCCGAGAAGGGTTGCAGCCGGGCGCGCCGCTCCCGCTAATCGACCGGCGGTTGGTAGCGGTCGAGGGCGCGGCGGCCGATGAACGGCAGGAAGCCGCTGCCTCGGGCGGTGCTGTCGATCCAGGAAATGTCCGCGGCCGCCTCGGCATAGTCGACGGTGAAGACGGCCATGCCGGTGCCGCGCGCGCGCTCCAGCGCCGCCAGATAGCCCTCGCTGCTGGCGGAGAGCGTGCCGTCGGGGTCTGAATCGTAGGCGCGGCGGCATTCGCGCGTCAGGGCGGAACGCCAAGCGGCGCTGCCGATCTCGGAATTGCGGCGGGGCAGGGGGCAGCCGCCCTGCGGCTCGTTGTCGACCCCGCCGTCGAACCAGACATGCTCCTGCGCCACCGCGTCGATGGCATCGAGATAGGCCGGGTCGTCGAGCAGGCCCAGCGCGTTCTGGGCGATCACCAGCATGCCGGGCCGGGCGGCGCGCAAATGCTCAGCGATGTCGCCGATCCACCACACCATCTCCTGGCGCGGGTCGACGCCGTCGGCGGCGGCGAAGGCGACCACATTGTCCTCCTCATAGGCGCCGATCCAGTCGAGATAGACGCCGTCGAAGCCGGCCGCGACGATTTGGTCGAGCAGGCCGCCCGGCGCGGTCCAGATCGCCCGCCATTCGTCGAACCAGAAGGCGACCGGGAAGTTGTTTTCCCAGCCGTCGGGATCGTCGCCGAGGATCCATTCCGGCGCCCCGACCCGCCAGCCGTCCCGCCAATAGGCGCGGTAGGTCTCCGCCTCGCCGATATTGATATAAGCGATCGCCAGTTTCGGCCGCGCCGCCTCGTGCCAGCGGGCGACGGTCTCGGCCATCGGGTAGTCGGCGGCGTCGGTCTGCGAGGGCAGGAAGTCGACGACGACCATGTCATGGTCGGAGGCGGCGATGCGCGACACGGTCGGCCCGTCGAGTTCGGAATCGAGCAGATAGAGCCAATGCTCCACGGCGGCAAGCCGGCCCCCGGCGAGCGCCGGCCGGGCCGGGGCCGCCGCCGCATCGCGGGCCGCGGCCTGTTCGGCCTGCTGCGCCGCCAGCGCGGCGAGCGGGGCGGCCGCCGCGTCGATCAGGGCGACATGCTGCGTCCCAGTCAGATAGCCGGTGGCCTCGGCATCGCGCGCCGCCTGATAGGCGGCAATGGCGCGGCGCGAGTTGGGGCCGAAGACGCCGTCGGCGCCGCGCGTGTCGAAGCCGAGCACGGTCAGCGCCCGCTGGGCCAGCCGGCGCTGGTCGCGGGAGAGGCCGATCGCCGCCTCGACCGCCGCCGGATCGGGCGCCACCGCCTGCACGGCGAGCCCGCGTTCGGCCGTGCCTGCCAGTTGCTGGCGGGCGGCGGCGATCTGGACCCCGGCCATGGCGGCGAACCGGCCCTGCGGATAGGTCCCCAGATAGAGCTCCAGCGCCTCGATCCGACGATCCGGCGGCGCCACCGACTGGGCGGCGGCCCACAGCCTTAGCTCGGCGGCGGCGGCGGTGGCTGGCGCCGCCGAGCTAAGGC
>JABDIP010000384.1 GCA_013003675.1 Inquilinus sp. | reverse complement strand
CTCCAGGGCTGGCCGGCGCGGTCGCTCGGATCGACCGCCCGGCGGCTACCGGCGTTATGTGGCCGCCGATGACCGGACGGTCAACCCCGCCGTCGCGGCCGGCCGACGCTATTCGGCGGTTTCCGCCTCGCCGTCGGGCGCCTTGTCGTCCTTGCTCTTGTCGGCTGGCGGGGTGACCCGAAGGGCGGTGATCTGGTTGCGCTGACGACGCAGGATCTCGAACCGGAAACCGAAGAAGGTGTAGGTCTGGCCGACCTCCGGGATGCGGCGGGCCTCGTGCAGGACGAGGCCGGCCAGGGTCGAGGCTTCCTCGTCGGGCATCCCCCACTCGAATTCGCGGTTCAGGTCGCGCAAGGTGACGGTGCCGTCGATGATGTAGCTGCCATTCGGCTGGCGGCGCACGCCGGCGACCGGCAGGTCGTGCTCGTCATCGATCTCGCCGACGATCTCCTCGAGGATGTCCTCCAACGTCACCACGCCTTGCAGGCTACCATATTCGTCGACGACCAGGGCGAAATGCTCGCGTCGGGTGCGGAAGGCCTGAAGCTGGTCGAGCAGGCTGGTGGAATCCGGGATGAACCAGGGCTTCGACGAGATCTTGCGAAGGTTCAGCTCGCCGTCCTCCTTGCCAGACGCCCGCAAGGCCCGCAGCACATCCTTCGCATGCAGCACGCCGACCACGTTGTCCGGGTCGCCCTGCCACAGCGGTATCCGGGTGAACGGGCTCTGCAGGACGGCGTCGACCGCCCCCGACGGCGGCTGGTCGGCATCGATGCCGATCACGTTGCGGCGGTGGGTCATGATCTCCGAGACCTCGACATCCGCCAGTTCGAGGATCGATCGCAACATGGCGCGCTCGTGGCGGGTATCCTCCTCTGGGCCCCGGTGCAACTCGATGGCACCGCGCAGTTCGTCGACATAGTCGGTCATCGACACGTTGCGGTAGTCGCGGGCGAAGACGATCAGGATCAACCGGACCAGAAAGCTGATGCCGGCGGTCACCGGCGCCAGCAGGAAGACGACGACGCGCAGCGGCGGTGCCACCGCCAGCGCCATGCGGTCGGCGCGGTGGATGGCGTAAGTCTTCGGAAGCACTTCCGAGAAGACCAGCACCAGCAGCGTCATCGACACGGTGGCCACCACCACCGCCGCGTCGCCGAGATAGGTGATCAACAGGCTGGTCGCCAACGCCGAAGCCAGGATATTGACCAGGTTGTTGCCGAGCAGGATCGCCCCGATCAACCGCTCCTTGCTCTCGCGCAGCCGGTTGACGATTTCGGCCCGCCGGTCGCCGTCCTGCGCCAACTGGTGCATCCGCGCGCGGCTGGCGGCGGTCAGCGCCGTTTCGGAGCCGGAAAAGAGCCCCGACAGGACGAGCAGGACCAGAATCGCGGCGAGCGGCAGGATCAGGTTCCAATCCACGGCGAATGGCTCCACGGAACGTCTAGCGGCCCGGCCGGACGGCCAGGCGCGGGATTGCGGGGCGGCCGGCGCTTCGGCCGGGGAACGAGGGGGCGGCGGGCAGGGCGGTCGGCATCATGGGATCAGGCGGCCGCCGCCTCGGCCAGGATCGCCGCCGCCGCGGCCGCATCGATATCGCGGGCGACGAAGGCCTTTCCGATGCCGCGCGCCAGCACGAAGGTGATGCGGCCATCGGCGACCTTCTTGTCGCGGGCCATGTGCGCCATCAGCGCGTCGGGCCTGCGGCACTCGCGCGGCGGGGCGACGGGCAGGCCGACCGCGGCGAGATGCCGGCGCACGCGATCGGCGTCTGCCGCCGGGCACAGGCCCAGGCGGACCGACAGGTCGAAGGCCATGACCATGCCGATCGCCACCGCCTCGCCGTGGAGAAGCGTGTCGCCGAAGCCGGTCTCGGCCTCGAGGGCATGACCGAAGGTGTGGCCGAGATTGAGCAGAGCCCGCGCGCCGGCCTCGCGCTCGTCGGCGGCGACGATGGCCGCCTTCGCCTCGCAGCTGGTGCGGATCGCGCGTATGAGTCGCTCGCTGTCGCCGGCCAGCAGGGCGGCCCCTTCCTGTTCCAGCCAGGTGAAGAAATCCGGACGGTCAATAAGACCGTATTTGACGACCTCGGCATAGCCGGCGCGCCGCTGGCGCACCGGCAGGCTGTCCAGCAAATCCACATCGGAGACAACCAGACGCGGTTGGTGGAACGCCCCGATCAGGTTCTTGCCATGCCGACTGTTGATCCCGGTCTTGCCGCCGAGCGCGCTGTCGACCTGGGCCAGCAGCGTCGTCGGGACCTGGATGAAGGGTATGCCGCGCAAAGCGACCGCGGCGGCGAATCCGGCCAGGTCGCCGATCACGCCGCCGCCGAAGGCGATCACGGCGGTCGAGCGTTCGAGTCCGGCGCCCAGCAGGTCGTCGAGCAACCGGCCTAGGGTTTCCAGGCCCTTGCTGGCCTCGCCGGGCGGCAGGACGATGGTGCGATGGGCGATGCCGGCCTGGTCCAGCGACGCCGACAGGCGGTCGAGATGGAGCGACGCGACGCTCTCGTCGGTCACAACCACGGCGCCCGAAGCGCCGAGCAGCGGGGCGATGAGGGTGCCGGCCCGGTCGATCAGTCCACTGCCGATGTGGATGTCATAGCCGCGCGCCCCGAGGGGTACGCGCACAATCTCGTTCATGAAAGACGCAGCCCCGCCGGGCCCTCGTTTTTTCGCGCCATGGACGGGTATTTACAGCCTTGGCGCCCGCCCGTCATCTGCCGTCTGCGTCGTCGTTCTGGTGGTCGAGATACCCGGCCAGCGCGGCCAGGGCCGCTTCCACGGTCTCGTCCGGCGGCCCGTCGCGGCTGTCGACGGTGATATCGGCACGGGCATAGACCGGATAGCGCTGCTGCATCAGGCCGTCCAGGATCTCGCGTCGATTGCCGCGCTTCAGGAGCGGCCGATTGCCGCGCCGGCCGGTGCGCGCCACCAGCAGGTCGAGGCTGACCCGCAGCCACAGCGAGATGCCCCGCTCGGCCACCAGCGCTCTGGTGTCCATATCCATGTAGGCGCCGCCACCGGTCGACACGACCTGGATGTCGCCGCCAAGCAGCCGCGCGATGACCCGGCGTTCCACATCGCGGAATGCCGGTTCGCCGTAGGTCTCGAAGATATCCTCGATGGTCAGGCCGGCAGCCTGCTCGATCTCGTCGTCGGCGTCGACGAACGGGAGCCCCAAATGGGTCGCGAGGCGGCGGCCGATGGCAGTCTTCCCGGCGCCCATCAGGCCGATCAGCACCAGCGATCGGGGGAGCGTCAGATTCACTGGCGGTTCCGCCTCGTTTCGGGGCTTGCCGGGGATTGGACCGGCGTTTCGTGATATTCTATGGTCGCCACGCCAAAGCCATATCATATCCATCGCGGGATGATACAACCGCGCCGGAATTTCGAAGGGTCGTACCGTGTCGCGCAATCGCCTCTCACTGTTGGTCGCTTCCGCGGTGCTTGTGGTGC
>JABDIP010000375.1 GCA_013003675.1 Inquilinus sp. | reverse complement strand
CATCGCGGTCATGGACCGCGATGGAGGTCGCCGCCCGCCTGCCGGCGCCGCGGGTCGTGCGTGGCGTGTTCGGCAACACCGCTGCCGCCGCGGTTCGGCAGGCGGTGGTCGAGCACCAGCAATTCGAGGACGAGGACCCGGCGAGCGAGACGGACCGTCTGCTGTCGGCCGGGATGGCGAGGATTCGGGAGGCGCAGCGTCGCCCGTAAACGCGGGCCGGCCGGCTTCGCGTGCCAGCGATGGACGCCAACCGGCCCGCACCAACGAGAGGAGCACCGTGACATGAACGGAGTCGTCGAGCAACACCCGGCCGCCATGACCTACGACCAGGCCGTGGACAAGGTCCGGAGCGCGATCGAGGAGGAAGGCCTGACCCAGGCCAAGGTCGCGAAGGAACTCGGCATCGCGGCGTCGAGCCTGAGTCAGATTCTCAATGGCAGCTATCAAGGCAGCAAGACGGAGATGGGCGCCAAGCTGGGCCAATGGCTGGCGCGTCGCAACCGTCAGCACCGAGCCACGGCGGTCATGCCGGCGCTGCCCAACTACATCGAGACGCCGACGGCGGTGCTGGTGCGTGGCGCTCTCGATTACGCCCATTTGTTCCAGGATATCTCGGTCGTCTTCAGCGGCGCCGGCCTGGGCAAGACCACGGCGGCGCGCGAGTACGCGCGCCGGAACACCGGCAACGTCTTCCAGGTGACGGTGACGCCTGACTGCGCGAGCGCGCCGGTATTCCTGCAAGAGGTCGGCATCGCGCTGGGCCTGCGCGACGCGCCGCTGCACCCCGCCCAGCTGCGCCGCGAGATCGTCCGGCGCCTGCGGGGCAGCAACGGCCTGCTGATCGTCGACGAAGCCCAGCATTTGACGGTCCAGGCGCTGGAGGCCGCCCGCTCGATTCACGACCTCGCCGAGGTCGGCATGGCGCTGCTGGGCAACGCCAAGGTGTACGAGCGCATTCACGGCGCCAACCGGCAGCGTGAGGACTTCGCGCAGATTTTCAGCCGCATCGGCCGGAAACTGAAATTGGTCCGGCCGAAGCGCGGCGACATCCACGAAATCGCCAAGGGCTTCGGTGTCGAGGAGAAGGCGGCCGTCGCCTATCTGGAGACGATCGCCGAGCATCCCGGCGCGCTACGCGGCGTCGTCAAGACGATCCGGCTCGCCTTCGTGATGGCCGTCGGCCAGCAGAGCGAGGTGCGGCTGCATCATCTCAAGGCGGCCTGGCACAATTTGCAGGGCGACGACGCCCTGCCGGCGGAGTGACCGCCATGAACGGGGGCGCCATCGAGCGGGCGGCGCCGACCGCCCGGCCGCTCTCGGACTTCCCGCCGATCGGCGCCCGGGTCTGGATTCGCGCGGTCGGCGTATACGGCACGGTCGCCGGGATCATGGACGGCCAGTGGACCATCGTCAGGACGGTCGACAACTTCGCGCTCCGGGTCGTGCCGGAGTACCTGATCGTTGTCGGCGGCAGCCTCGGTGGCGCGGTCGCGCCAGGGGGCGAGGCATGAACGCGCCTCACCGGATCGCCGAGCCCGACACCCTGTCGCTGCCCGTACGGCCGACGGTCGTGCAGATCCTCGACGAGGTCGCGGCGCATTACGGCGTGACCGTGGCCGAACTGACCGGGCGCCGGCGGTCGCGCCGCGTTGTCTGGCCCCGCCAGATGGCGATGTGGACGGCAAGGCGGCTGACCGTCCACAGCTTGCCATCGCTCGGCAACGCGTTCGCCCGCGACCACACAACGGTCATGCATGGCGTCGCGGCGACGGCCGCGCGGTTCGACGCGCTCCCGGAGACGAAGGAGGACGCGGCGGCGGTGCTGCTGCGGCTGCAACGGCGCCTGACGAGCGACCTGCACGGCGGCCAGCGACCGGCCGAGGGAGGCGAGGTATGACGGCGCACCTCCGCCTGACGCCGGTCGAGGTCTGGAACGGGCTGGAGTTGTTGCTTTGTGCAGCTCGGCTCGGCCCGAAGCGGCCGCCCGACCAGCCGCTCCGGCTCGACCTGCTCATCGCCGGCGGGTCGCTGTCCGGCCCGATGTTCGAGCGGCCGCCGGGGCCGCTGCGGCGGTTGTTCGGCCGGAGGCGGCGATGAACGGCGGGCTCAAAGTCGGCGGCCGGGTGACCTGGAACGCGCCGAAGGACTCGGACATCCCGGTCCGCCACGAGGGCCGGGTGCTGGCATTGGTGCCGGTCGGCGATCGGCAGGTCGTCGCCGTCGCCGATCAGGACGGCGTCCGCCATGCGTTGCTGGTCAAGCCGGCCGACGACCGGATCGAGATCGCGCCCACCGCCCCGCGGTTGGACGTCGCGGTCGCGCTGGCGGAGGCGGTGTTGGCCGGCCGCGAGCCGCCGATACCGGTGAACTTCGAGCTGAACAGCATCGCGGCCGCCCTGGTGGCGGTTCACGCGGCGCCCGCCTTCGCCACGGATTCGGCGGGCGGGCCCGTCGCCTCGACGGCCAAAACGCAAACCCACCCCAACGAGGAGACTCTCGATGAATCATGACACCGCCCAACCGGCCGCCCAGGCGATCACCACCGCCGAGACGGAGGGTCGCCCGGCGATCCCGCAGGGCTACATGGAGGACGCCAAGGGCCGGCTGTGGCCGGAGAAGAGCGTCAAGGCGACCGACAAGCTCCAGGATCAGCTGGTGCGGAAGATCTTCGGCTACGCCGATGACCTGTCGGCCCAGATCGCCCGCTTCAAGATCCACACGAACGCCGACATCCGGGCGTTTCAGGACCTGATCGATGAGCAGTACGGCGCGAAGATCGGCGGCAACAAGGGCAACGTGACCTTCACGTCGTTCGACGGGCGGCTGCGCGTCGCGGTGGCGATCGCCGACAATCTGGAATTCGGCCCTGAACTCCAGGCCGCCAAAGCGCTGATCGACGAGTGCATCGAGGATTGGTCGGAGGGGGCCAACGAGAATATCCGGGCACTCGTCAATCACGCCTTCCAGACCGATAAGGCCGGCAACATCAACCGCGAGTCGGTGCTGTCGCTGCGCCGCATGCAGGTCGACGACAAGCGTTGGCAAAACGCCATGCAGGCGATCGCCGACTCAATCCGCGTTGTCGGGTCGAAGCAATACATCCGCATCTACAGCCGGCCGGCGGCGGACGCGAAGTGGCAGCTGGTGCCGCTCGATCTGGCGGGGGTGTAGTCGGATGCCAGGGAGCAGAAATCAGAAGCCAGAGATTCCGCCCTGGGAAGCGCGGCTCCAGGCCCAGGTCGACGAGTTCAACGAGGTCTATCCGATCGGTACCGCCGTTCGCGCCTGGCGGGGCGTTCGAGGTGGCGGCGGCGGCATAGACACGAAGACGCGGTCGGCGGCCTACGTGCTGAGTGGCCACACGCCGGTCGTCTGCGTCGACGGTGTCGCCGGGTGCATCGCGCTGACTCACATCCTGCCACTGGTGGGACGCGTCTGTCGGCAATGCGGCTGCACCGATGACCGCGCCTGCGTGGTCGACGGAGTGGCCTGCCATTGGGTGGAGCCGAACCTTTGTAGCGCCTGCGCGCCGGCTCCGGAGGCGGCGTGATGGGCACCAGGAGCGAGCCTGGGCGGTACGACTGCCACGCTAAGGCGCTGCCCGACGAGCCGCATTTCACGCTGATCGGCCGCGATCCGTTCGCGCCGCCTTTGATCGAGGCCTGGGCGAAGGCCGCCGAAGCGGCCGGAGAAGACCGCGAGAAAGTCGCCGAGGCGCGCGCCCTGGCGGTGCGGATGCGCCAATGGCGGAAGCTGAACAAGCCGCCGCCGGAGGGATACCTATGAGCGTCGATGCCATGAAGCGCCGGTGCGCCGTCTCCGGCTGCGAGACTGCCCCGAAGCGCGGTCATCTGATGTGCCTCGCCCATTGGCGCCGGGTGCCCCGGGCCGAGCAGGCCGAGGTGAACGACAGCTGGCGGGCTTTCATGAAGGGCGCCGGTCAGGAGGGGTCGCGCGAACGGCTGGCCCGCTATCGCGCTGCCGCCAAGGCCGCGACCGACGCCGTGATGGAGAAGCCGGAAGGCGGCCGACCATGACCCGGCGCTCGGCAGTCCGCATGGACGTGGAGGTGCTCGGCGGCGGCGTCCCCGTGCTGCTGGTCGAGCGATACGCCGACCTCCGGCCCTTCGCGCTGGTCGCCGACGAGGGCGGCGGCCTGCACACGCTTTGGCCGGTGCGCGGCTGCCCCGCATCGGTTCCCGACTCCTTCGCCCCCGATGGCTGGCCGGCGCTGGCGGCGCTGATCCGCCGGGCGGTGCCCGAACTCACGACTGGAGGCTGACATGCCCGATCGCTTCATCTGGCGGATCGTCTACTGCGCGCTGATCGTCCTGTCGCTGTTCATCGCCATAAAGACCGCCGAGGCCCAGCCCCGCGCGGATGTGTGCATGGCGGTCGGCCTGGACGCCTCCGGGTCGATCGACGACGGGGAAATGCGCCTGCAGCTGGAGGGCCTGGCCCTGGCGTTGACCCATCCGCGCTTCATGCGGGCGCTACGGTCCGGCCGGCACGGCTTGATCGCCATCGCCGTCTTCACCTGGGCCGACGGCCTGGAGGGCGTCCGCGTGGTCGTACCGTGGTTCGGGATCGCCGCCGAAAAGGAGGCGCAGGCGGTCGCCCTGGCTCTGCGCGAACACGCTCAGCCGCATGCGGTGCGCAGCACAAGCCTATTGATCGCGATCCAGGCCGGCGCCAGGGCGCTGGCCGAGTGCCCGTGGTTCGCCGACCGGCAACTGCTGAACGTCGCCGGCGACGGCCACACGAATATCGGTCCCAGCCCGGCCGTCGCCCGCGACATGGCGATCGAGCGCGGCATCGTGATCAACGGGCTGGTCGTCGGTGGCGACCCGGCGGCGCTGGCGCACTACGAGGCCGAGGTGATCGGCCCGGCCGGAGTCGGCTTCGTGGTCGACGTGCCGACCTTCGAACGCTTCGCCGACGCGATGCTCAACAAGCTGCTGCTGGAACTGGCGGCGGCGCCGATCGGCACGTCGACGACGGACGGGAGGAATTGACCGATGCGGTTCCCGATCCTTCGTGCCGTGCTCGCCGTTCTGCTGGCGTCGTCCTGCGCTTCCGCCCAGCAGCCGGACCAGCGCGTCCCATGCGGCGATCGCGCGGCGATCCTGGCGCATCTGGAAGATGGCTACGGCGAACGGCCGGCCGCCATGGGCCTGGACGCCCAGGGCCGCGTGCTGGAGGTGATCCGCGCGCCGTCCGGCACCTGGACCATGCTGGTCAGCACGCCCGGCGGCCTGACCTGCCTGATCGCCAGCGGCGTCGCTTGGGAGGACCTGCAGGCCAAGCGGCCGCCGGACCCGGTGAGTTGACCATGCCCGCCCGTGACTCCCTCGACCTGGCGCTCGACGCGGCGCTCGACGCCGCCCTGCTGACCAACCGGGTGCGGCGGGAATACCGGCTGCCGCATTCCGTCCGCGACGAAGTCCAGCGCCTCGGCCTGCGCGTGATCGCCGCGCTGCAGGGCCACGATTTGCCCCGGCGCGGCACCCTGACCGCCGAGGACGCCGAGGCGGCGATCGGCGGCCTGCTCGACGCGCTGCGCCAGGCCGGCATCCCGCCGGCGGCGATCGCCGCCATCGTCACCCGCCTTGCCGAGCGCTCGGCTGGCCCCATTCC
>JABDIP010000329.1 GCA_013003675.1 Inquilinus sp. | reverse complement strand
ATTCACAATTCAAGACCTGACCCCGCGGCTCCGGCCTCCAGCGCCTCGGGCGACTCTGCCTCCACCAACCGGCGGGCGACGTCGTAGGGGAAGCCGGCCCGGGCCAGGGCGGCGAGGTCGCGGTCGCGGTGGGCGGCGCGCTCGGCGATGCGGTAGGGACCGAGGCGGCGGCGGCGGGCCAGCGCCAGGGCGGCGGCCAGCTCCGGGTCGGCGTGCCGCTCGGCGAGATGGGCCAGGGCGCCGTCGATCGCCGCCGCCACGACGCCCTTCTGCGCCAGCCGGGCGCGGATCATGCGCGGCGCGGTGCCGCGGCGGGCCAGGCTGAGCGCCCGCCCTTCGGCGTAAACCCGGTCGTCGACCATGCCGGACGCCTGCAGCCGGCCGACCAGGGCGTCGACCAGCCGCGCGCCCTCCTCCCGGTCGGTGCCATGCTCGCGCGCCGAGCGTTCGACGCGGCGCAGCAGCACCCGGCGCAGGTTCTCCGCCGAACTGGCGAAGCGCTGCAGATAGTGCAGGGCGGCGCGTTCCAGATAGGCGGCGTCGGCCTTGCGCACGCGGCGCCGCGGTTTCGGCGAGGGCCTCTCCATGCGGTCAGCATGGCAGCGCCGGCCGGCGGTTGCCAGTCGGTGGTGCTGCGATGCTACTGAGACGACGTTGACCTTGTAGTCAACTCCCGCCCCTTTCCAGGACCTTTTTGAAGGCAGCGCGCAAGCGGTCCACCGGTTCGATAATCTTTCCATGGACCTCTACAGCATCTTCAAAGGCCGACTCCGCCTGGACACTCCGCCCCAGCCGAGCAAGGCAGAAAGCCTCCACAAGCTTGGGCGGCGGCCAATGCTTGAGCCCGCCCGTGCGTGCGGATTGCTGCATCGCGACAGAGATGACTCCGTCGATGTCGGCGACCATGTCAAAAAAACCGAATATCCGCTCCCGCTCGTTGAGCCACGCCGCAACCATGTCCTCGCGCAGCGCGATTTCTCCGTGAAGCCCATCAATCACACCCGTGTGTTGCGCGGAAAGGGGGTCGTGTTCCCGATGGTCCTCGGAACGGTGTCGGAAGAGGTCCAGTCGCGCGCTTCGCTCCGTGCGATGCCATTCCGTCCTGCGCTTCCAGGTATGCGGCATGAAACTCAGGGAGACGCCGCATTGGAGGCCATATTGCATTCCCTTGAACGCCTTGAGCTGAAGCAGATGAACGATGTCCGCCGACACCGTCCTGATGTATCGGCGATCCCGGTCCAGCGCGAATCCGGCGGCCGCCATCTCCGCCCCGGCAACGTCAAAGAAGATGGCCCGCGCGGCAGGTTGCTCCACAAGCTGAAAACCATGAATCCTTGCCCGCTCCCGCTTCCACTTCGGAACGCGCACGGTATGCGCTTGCGACCGACCGAAACGCCATTTCAGGCGCAGGGTGTCCAACCAAGTCGAGATCGATTTCATAGGATTGGCCGTGCGGAGGTGGATTGCAGCATCTTACCGGGCGCTCTTGAACAGGGCGTTACGGTCGAAGGTTGTCCGCCGAACCGGCGAAGCGCTCCAGATCGGCGGCATCGACATTGCGCACCTAGCGGCGGGGCGTTGGATTGGGCTTGCTCATACGGCGAGGATGGCAGGCCGTGCCGGCGGGTGCCAGAGGTACGTCGACTAGCCGGGCCGCAGGCGCGTCGGGGACGGAATCGCGCCACCAGCCCACCCCCAACGCCGTCATCGCGAGCCGTAGGCGTGGCGATCCAGGGCGGCCAGGACGGTGCCGTCCACATATGGATTGCCGCGTCGCTCTCGCTCCTCGCAATGACGCGGAACGGGTGACCGGAGCACGGGAGCGACGCCTTTTCGCCGCCGGTTTGCGCGGCGTCGTGTCCGGCGGTATGGTCGCCGCCCTTTCGCACCACGACAGCTTCCGCCCATGATTCCCTTCCGTGCCGCGCCGCGGCCGATCGGCCCGGTGAACTGGGTCGGGTTGTGGACCCTCTATCAGAAGGAGGTGTTCCGCTTCCTCAAGGTCTTCACCCAGACGGTGGCGGCGCCGGTGGTGACCACCCTGCTGTTCTATACGATCTTCGCGCTGGCGCTGGGCGGCATCGTGCGGATGGCCGGCAGCGTGCCGTTCCTGGTGTTCCTCGCCCCCGGGCTGGTGATGATGTCGATGGTGCAGAACGCCTTCGCCAACACCTCCTCCTCGGTGATGATCGCCAAGGTGCAGGGCAACATCGTCGACGTGCTGATGCCGCCCCTGTCGCCGCTCGAACTGGCGGTCGGCTATGTCGCCGGCGGCGTGACGCGCGGCGTGCTGGTCGGCACGGTGACGTTCGTGGCGATCCGGCTGTTCGTGCCGGTCGGCATCCACAATATCGGCTTCGTGCTCTTTCCCGGCATTGCCGCGTCGATGCTGCTGGCCCTGCTCGGCATCATCGGCGGCATCTGGTCGGAGAAGTTCGACCACATCGCCGCGGTGACCAATTTCGTGGTGACGCCGCTCGCCTTCCTGTCGGGCACCTTCTACACCATCGACCGGCTGCCGGCGGACTGGCAGGTCGTCGCCCATCTGAACCCGTTCTTCTACATGATCGACGGCTTCCGCTACGGCTTCATCGGCCAGTCGGACGGCACCCTGGTCACCGGCCTGCTGGTGATGGGCGGCGTCAATCTGGCGCTGTGGGCGCTGGTGCTGCGGATGCTGGCGACCGGCTACAAGCTGAAGCCGTGAGCCTGCCGGTCGCGGCGCCGCGCCGGCCGCGGCGGGTCGGCCGGGTCAACTGGACCGGCCTGGCCACGCTGTATTGGCGCGAGCTGCGACGGGTCTTGCGCGAATGGCTGGAGACGGTGGCCGGCCCCGTCTTCGCCGCCGGGCTCTACCTCACCGTCTTCGCCTTCGCCCTGGGCGGCGCCCGGAACAGCGCCGAGGGCGCGGCGGTGCTGTCCTTCATCCTGCCCGGCCTGGCGATGTTCACGATCCTGGAACGGGCGGCGGAATCGACGGTCTTCTCGATCGTCTTCGATAAGCTGGAGGGCATCATCAGCGATGTGCTGATGCCGCCGCTGACCGCGTCGGAGTTGGTCGCCGCCTATGCGTTGGCCGCCACCTCGGCGGCGCTGATCACCGGGGTGCCGGTGGTCGCCTTCGCGGTGCTGGTGTTCGACATGGGCGTGGCGGCGCCGGCGTTGGCGTTGGCCTTCGCCGCCGGCGGGGCGCTGATGCTGGCGTTGACCGGCATCCTGGTCGGGCTGTGGGCGGCGAAATGGGACCACGCGGCGGCCTTCTTCGCCTTCCTGCTGATCCCGCTGACCTTCCTGTCCGGCCTGTTCGCCCCGGTCGAGGCGCTGCCCGACGTGCTGGAGAGCGTGGTCCGGCTGAACCCGATCTTCTATGTCATCGACGGCTTCCGCGCCGCGACCCTGGGCATCGCCAGCGCGCCGCCGATGGCCGGGCTGGCGGTGGTGGCGGCGGCCGCCCTCGCGCTCTGGGTCGCCTGCGACCGGCTGGTGGCCAGCGGCTGGCGCCTCAAACCTTGAGGCTGCCCCGTTTCCGCCGCGTCGATCGGAAAAACT
>JABDIP010000274.1 GCA_013003675.1 Inquilinus sp. | reverse complement strand
GTTCCGGCGCGCTGACGGTCGGGCAGATCCTCGGCATGCTGGAGCATTTCGACCTGGCCTCGATGGGGCCGGATTCGGCCGATGCCTGGCACCTGTTCGCCGAGGCGTCGAAGCTGGCCTATGCGGATCGGGCGCTGTACATGGCCGATGCCGATTTCGTGCCGGTGCCGACGCGGGGCCTGCTCGATCCCGCCTATCTGACCGGCCGCGCCCAGCACATCAGCCTCGACATGGCGATGGAAACACCGGCCGCCGCCGGCAACCCGCCGTGGCGCGAGGCGATGCTCTATGCGCCCGACGCCTCGATGGAGCTGCCCGGCACCAGCCATGTCTCGATTGTCGACGCCGACGGCAACGCGGTTTCGATGACCACCACCATCGAGAGCGGGTTCGGGTCGAACCTGATGGTCCGCGGCTTCCTGCTCAACAACGAGCTGACCGACTTCTCGTTCCGGCCGGAGCGCGACGGCCGGCCGATCGCCAACCGGGTCGAGCCGGGCAAGCGGCCGCGCAGTTCGATGGCGCCGACCCTGGTCTTCGATGCCGAGGGCGATCTCGAACTCGCGGTCGGTTCGCCGGGCGGCAGCCGAATCATCGAGTATGTTGCCAAGACGCTGGTCGCGGTGCTCGATTGGCGGATGGACATTCAGGCGGCGATCGACCTCGGCCATGTGGTCAACCGCAATGGCGGCACCGATCTCGAGGTCGGCACCGTCGCGGAGGAGCTGCAGACGGTCTTGGAAGGACGCGGCCATTCGGTCACAATCCGCGACTTGAACAGCGGCCTGCACGGTATCCAGATCACGGCGTCGGGACTGGTCGGCGGCGCCGACCCGCGACGAGAAGGAGTGGCACTTGGCGACTGAACCGAAGAAACGCGCGCCCGCCCGCAGGGCGCCGGCAAAACCCGCAAGCAACGGTCCTGACGACCCGCCGACGAAGCCGGAGGCAACCGACACCGGCTCGTCGCCGGCCTTGGAGGCACGGCTGAAATCGGTCGAGGCGGAGAATTCCAGATTGGCGACCGGCGTCGCCGCGCTGACCGACCGGATGACGGCCCTGGAAAAACAGCTTCGCGACCGGCCAACCGGCGACGATTCGGGAGAGCCACCGACATGGGCCGACAAGGTCTGGCGGCAAGCGGACTATGTCGGCGACCAGGTGCGCCGCAATCCACTGCTGTCGATCGCGCTGGCGATCATCGTCACCGCGCTGATCTTCACATTGATCGGCTAATAGCGGCCATCGCGACGATTTGTATGCGATGATGGCGCACGGGCGGACACGCCAGGAAGGACGTCCGGCGGACACCGACGCGGCCCCTTCCCCCGAAAGGTCGCGCGCATCCGCCGGACGCGGGGAAGAAAAGCGCCTCAATCCCCGAACCCTGAGCCTAGGGTCCGCGAGCCCAACGATCTTTGACATGAATCAAGCTTGCCGCGTCGACAGGCGGTTCGGGTGAGCCGAGGCGGCGCGGTCGCGGCCGGGGATCGGGCAACCGCCGAGGCGGCGGCAGAGATGCTGCGCGGCGGCGGCAATGCGGTCGATGCCGCCCTGGCCGGCCTGGCCGCCGCCTGCATCGCCGAACCCATGCTTGCCAGTCTCGGCGGCGGCGGCTTCCTCCTGGTCCGGCCGGTGGACGGCACGCCGGTCCTCTACGATTTCTTCGCCCAGACCCCGCGGCAAAAACGGCCGGCGGCGGAAACCGATTTCGGCGCGGTTCTCATCGATTTCGGTCCGGCGACCCAGGAATTCCACATCGGGCTCGGCGCCGCCGCGACACCGGGAACGGTGAAGGGGCTGTTCGCCGCCCATGCCGACCATGGCCGGCTGCCGATCGCCGAAGTGCTGGCGCCCGCCATCGCCCTGGCGCGCGACGGCGTCGCGCTGTCGCCGATGCAGGGGTATGTCGTCAATATCCTGCGGCCGATCGCGACCGGCAGCGCCGAATCGGCCCGCCTCTTCAAAAGCCCGGGGCATGCCACGGACCTGATCGCCGCCGGCGAAAGGCTGCGCTGGCCGGCATTGGCCGACATGCTCGAGGCCCTGGCCCGGGAGGGCGAGCGACTTTTCTACGAGGGCGAGATCGCCGCCGCCATCGCCGCCACCTGCCACGATGCCGGCGGATTGCTGACCCGGGAGGATCTCACCGGATACCGGGTCGTGCGGCGCCCACCGCTGGGCTGCGACTTCGCCGGCGCGCGCATTTTGACCAACCCGCCGCCCTCCGCCGGCGGCGCGCTGATCGCGCTCGCCCTCACCCTGCTGGAGGGCGCCGCCGAGACCGCGCGGACGCCCGACGACCCGGCGGCGGTCGCCGTCCTCGCCAGGGCCATGGGCCTGGCCAACGAAGCCCGGGTGGACAGCGGGCTCGCCGACGACCCGACGGCGGCCGCGATGCGGCTCGGCCAGCCGGATGTCGTCGCCGCCTATCGGGCGGCGATGCGGGCGCCGGCCCGGGCCAGACGCGGGACCACCCATATCAGCGTGGTCGACCGCAACGGCAACGCTGCCAGCCTGAGCATCTCCAACGGCGAGGGCTGCGGCCTGATCCTGCCCGACGCGGCGGGTTTCATGCTCAACAACATGCTGGGCGAGGAAGACGTGAACCCGCGCGGCTTCCATCGCTGGCCGACCGACACGCGGCTGTCGTCGATGATGGCGCCGACCGTGGTCCTCGCCGCCGACCGCAGCATCATCGCGCTCGGCAGCGGCGGCTCCAACCGCCTGCGCTCGGCGATCCTGCAGGTGCTGGTGAATCTGTTGCGCTATCGCCTGCCGATCGACCGCGCGGTCGCTCAACCCCGGCTGCACCTGGAGGGCGACTTCCTCAACGTCGAGGCGGGCCTGTCGGCGGCGGCGTTGGACGCCGCTGTCGCCGAAGCGGAAGACCACAAGGTGTGGCCGGAGCGCAATCTGTTCTTCGGCGGCGTACACGCGGTCCGGGCACCGACCGAGGGCGCCGCGAGCGCGGCCGGCGATCCGCGCCGCGGCGGAGCGGCGATCATCGTCTGATCCACGGCGGAACCGCCGCCAACCGCCGAATTAAGACAGCATTAAAACGGAACGATCAGTATTTGGGCGTACAAATTCGCCATACTCGCGTATTGTTAGATAAAGCTCCTTACATGGACCAACAAAAAGAAAGCATCGTGCCACAAGTGCGGAACAGCCGGGCACGCATCGACTTTATCGTCGCGGCGGTCGTTACCGTGGTCCTGTACGTCGTGGCGGCCGCCTTCGACATGACGGAACGCTTTCTGGTCTGGGCGCTCAACTACGAGCAGTTCGAACTGGACGAAGTCCCCTTCGCCTTCGGTCTGGGCGCCCTCGCCTTCGGCTGGTACTCGTTTCGCCGCTGGCGGGAGTACACCGAGGCCGAGCGGCGCACGGTGGAGACCAGGCACAAGCTGACGCGGGAAATCGACGGCCGCACCGCCGCCGAGACGGCCCTGACGGAGAGCGAGGAGCGATACCGCCGGCTGGTCGAACTGTCGCCGGAAGGCATCATGGTCCATGTCGACGGCCGTATCGCCTTCGTCAACCCGGCGGCGAACCGCATGCTGGGCGCCGCGACGCCCGAGGCGTTGATCGGCAGGGAAATCGCGCCGCTGGTCCACCCGGACGACCGGGCCGCCGCCCGGGCCCAGGTCAGACGGGTGCTCAACGAGGGCCGGGCGGATCTGCGCGCCGAGCAGGTGCTGATCGCGCTGGACGGCCGCGAATTCACCGTCGAGACCTCGTGGACACCGATCCTGCATGCCGGTCGTCCGGCGGTCCTGAAGGTGTTCCGCGATATCAGCGCGCGCAAGCAGGCCGAGGCCGCGCTGATGCAGCAGAAGTCGCTGTTGGAGTCGATCATCCGCAGCGTGCCGGACGCCGTGCTGGTGGCCGGGATGGACGGGCGCATCACCCTCAGCAACGGCGGCGTGACGGCGATCTTCGGCTACCGGCCCGATGAGATCATCGGCCAACCGACGGGATTGTTGACCGTCGGGCCGGGTCGCATCAATGGGAACAGGAAGGACGGGGAGCCGGCGCTGGCGGAGCCGTTGTCGGCCGAGGGCGCCTATCGCCGCAAGAACGGCGATGTCTTCCCCGCCGAGACGGTGCGCTCGCCGATCCGGGACGCCAAGGGCCGCCCGCTCGGCGCAATCACCGTGATCCGCGACATCTCCGAACGAAAGCGTGCCGACCAGGAAAAAGCGTCGCTCCAGGAGCAGATGCACCAATCCCAGAAGCTCGAATCCCTCGGCACGCTGGCCGGCGGCATCGCCCACGACTTCAACAATCTGCTGGCGATCATCAACGGCTATGGCGAATTGGTGATCAACGACCTGGAGGCGCAGCACCCGGTACGCAAGAACGTCGCCGAGATCCTCGCCGCCGGACGCCGGGCCGAGGAACTCGTCGCGCAGATCCTCGCCTACAGCCGAAACGACCGCCGTGAGCTGAAGCCCTTGCAGCTCGATGCGCTGCTGACCGAAGACCTCGGCATGCTGCGGGCGACGCTTCCGGCAACCCTCGAGGTCAAATCGGACATCGCGAAGAACGTGCCGCCGGTCATGGCGGACGCGACGCAGATGCATCAGGTGATCATGAACCTGTGCGTCAACGCCGGCCACGCGACCGGCAAGTCGCCGGGACATCTGAACCTGCGCTTGCGCGCGCGCACCCTGGGTGGGGGCCGCGACAAGCAATTGCGGCCGCTGCTGGCGGAATGGCCGGCCAGCCTGCGGCGGATCGACTCCATCGCCAACGGTCGCGGCGGCCGGATGTGGATCGGCCGGCTGCACGCCGGACGCTACGGCGTGATCACCGTGCAGGACACCGGAAGCGGGATGGATTTCTCCACGCTGCAACGGGTCTTCGACCCCTTCTTCACCACCAAGGTGGTGGGCGACGGCACCGGCCTCGGGCTGGCGTCCGTCGAGGGCATCGTGCGCGGCCATGACGGGGCCATCGTCGTCGAGACCGAGCTGGGCCAGGGCACCCGTTTCGATGTCTTCCTGCCGACCGAGGCGCCGGCCCCGACCCTGGCCACGACCGAGGACGAGCAGTCCTACCAGGGCGATGAGCGCATTCTGCTGGTCGACGACGATGAATCGCTGGTCCAGGCGATCAGCCTCGGCCTCGGCAAGTTCGGCTACGACGTGACGGCGATGACCGACGGCACCGAGGCGATGGAGGCGTTCCGCGACACGCCGAACCGCTGGGACCTGGTCGTCGCCGACCACATGATGCCCGGCCTGACCGGCGTCGAGCTGGCCGAGCAGGCGCTTGGCATCCGCCCGGACCTTCCGATCATCCTGTGTACCGGATTGATGGATTCCGCCACCCGCGACAGCGCGCTGACGGTCGGAGTCCGCGAGTTCCACCTGAAACCCGTACTCGCCTCCGATCTCGCGGCCTCCGTCCGTCGGATCTTCAATGCCGAGTCCGTCCCAGCCAAAGGAGTTGCCTGACATGGCGCGCATCCTGGTTATCGACGACGAACCAGCCATTCGTGGCCTGCTGCGCCAGGTTCTCGAACGTGCCGGCCACAGCGTCGCCGAGGCGTCGAACGGCCGCGAGGGCATCGATCAGCTCGAGGCGGACGACTTCGAGATGGTCATCACCGACATCGTCATGCCCGAGCGCGAAGGGATCGAGACGATCATGCGCATCAAGCAAGGCCGGCCAAAAACGAAGATCATCGTGATCTCCGGCGGCGGTCACCGGCTGGCGATGGATTTCCTGCCGGTCGCCAAGGAACTCGGCGCCGACCTCACCTTCCCCAAGCCGTTCAAGCCGGCCGAGATCATCGAGGCGGTCGACACCCTGCTCGGCAAGGCCGCCTGACCGGGCGGGCGTCTTACTCGGCCGCCTCGGCCAGCGGCCCGACATAGCGCGACCGCGGCCGCAGGATACGGCCGCAGCGCTCCTGTTCAACCACATGCGCCGCCCAGCCGGCGACGCGGCCGATCGCGAAGACCGGCGTGAACAGCTCGCGCGGCAGGCCCACCGCCTCCAGCAGCAGAGCGGTGTAGAACTCGACATTGGTCTGCAGACTTCGGCCCGGCCGGTGCCGGGCCAGCGCGGCGACGGCCGCCGCCTCGACCCGTTCGGCGAACCGGACGCGGCCGGCCTCGGACAGCCCGGCAAGGGCACGCTTGAGCACGTCGGCCCGCGGATCGCGGACCCGATAGACACGGTGGCCGAAGCCCATCAGCCGCTCACCCGCCGACAATCTGGCCGCCAGCCAGGGTTCGACGGCCTCCGGCTCGCCGATCGCGTCCAGCATATCCAGCACCGGGCCCGGGGCGCCGCCGTGCAAGGGCCCCTTCAGCGCGCACAACGCGGCAACGACGGCCGACAGCACGCCGGCCTGGGTCGAGGCGACGACCCGGGCGGTGAAGGTCGAGGCATTGAGCCCATGGTCGGCGACGGTCGACAGATAGCTGTCCAACGCGGCGACCCGTGCCGGGGCGGCCGGCCGGCCGTCGAGCATGCGCAGGAAGTCGGCCGCCTGACCGAGTGCCGGAGCGGGCGCGACCGGCGGCACGGCGCGCGCCTGCCGGGCGAGCGCGGCGACGAAGACCGGCATGGCGGCCACCGCCAGCACGGCGTGCGTGCCGCCCTCCGCGTCGGACAGGCCGGCGAGCAGCAACCGCAGCCCCTCCACAGGCGGCAGGCCGCGCGCCGCCGGCAGCAGTTCGGCGAGGCGATCGAAGGCGCGCAGCCGGGCGGCGCCGATGGCCGTCCGCA
>JABDIP010000209.1 GCA_013003675.1 Inquilinus sp. | reverse complement strand
GGACGCCGACGCGCCGGTGCCCGACATTGCCGACAAGGTGGAGGCCGTATCATGACCCAGACCGTCACCGTCGACTCGCACCATCACTTCTGGGACCCGGCGACCGCCGAATACCCCTGGATGACCGAGGATCTGGCACCGATCCGCCGGCGCTTCGACCCGTCGGACATGCGGCCGCTGCTGCAGGCCAACGGCATCGACAAGACCGTGCTGGTGCAGACCCGGTCGAGTGTCGAGGAGACCGTCGAATTCATCGAAACCGCCGCCGCCACCGACTTCGTGGCCGGGGTCGTCGGCTGGGTCGACCTGACCAAGCCGGATGTCGGCGACGATCTGGCGAGGCTGAAGGCGCGGCACGACGGCAGATACCTGGTCGGCATCCGCCATCAGGTGCATGACGAACCCGACGCCGACTGGTTCACCCGACCCGACGTGCAGCGCGGGGTTGCCGCGGTGGGGGCCGCCGGGCTGGCCTACGACCTGCTGCCACGCACCCGCGAATTGCCGGCCTGCCTGGCGACCGTGCGGGCCTTGCCGGATGTGCGCTTCGTCATCGACCATATCGCCAAGCCGCCGATCGCCAGCGGCCGGATCGACGACTGGGCCGCCGCGATGGCACCGTTCGCCGATCTGCCGAATGTCTGGTGCAAGCTGTCCGGCATGGTCACCGAGGCCGATTGGCAGGCCTGGACTCCCGACGACCTGAAACCCTATGCCGACAAGGTGATGGGCTGGTTCGGCGAGGACCGTGTGCTGTTCGGCTCGGACTGGCCGGTCAGCCTGCTGGCCGCCCCCTACGAGCGGGTCAAGGGCGCCCTGGAAGAGGTGCTGGGGCCGATATCGCCGGCGACGCGGGCCAAGATCTTCGGCGCCAACGCCGTTGAAGTTTACCGCCTGCCGCTCGACTGAACCAGGGGATTGGCAATGGCCAAGATCACCCGCGTCGACCTCGCCATGGTCGATCTGCCGCCGAAGGTGGTGCGCACCGACGCCATCCAGAGCTTTGTCACCCAGGAGACCCCGCTGGTCACGGTGACGACCGACGAGGGCGCCAGCGGCACCGGCTACAGCTATACCATCGGCACCGGCGGCAGTTCGGTGATGGCGCTGCTGCGCGACCATCTGGCGCCGCGGCTGATCGGCCGCGACCCGGAGATGGTCGAGCAGATCTGGAAGGATCTGTTCTTCCACACCCACGCAACCGCGGTCGGCGCCATCACCTCCCTGGCCCTGGCGGCCATCGACACCGCCTTGTGGGATCTGCGCTGCCGGGTTGCCGGGTTGCCTTTGCACCGCATGGCCGGCGGCGCCCAGGACCGCCTCCGGCTCTACACCACCGAGGGCGGCTGGCTGCACCTGACGCCCGAGGCGCTGGTGGAGGATGCGCTGGCGGTCCGGGAACAGGGCTTCCGGGGCTGCAAGATCAAGGTCGGCCGGCCGAACGTCGCCGAGGATTGCGCCCGGCTGGCGGCGGTACGTGACGCCGTCGGCCCTTCGTTCCAGATCATGGTCGACGCCAACCAGGCATTCACCGTGCCGGAAGCGATCCGCCGGGCGCGGCATTATGAGGCGTTCGACCTCGGCTGGCTGGAGGAGCCGCTGCCGGCGGAAGATATCGGCGGCCATGTGCGCCTGTCGCGATCCACCAGCCTGCCGATCGCCGTCGGCGAGTCGATCTACCACCCGTCCCATTTCCGGGAGTATCTGCAGCGCGAGGCCTGCTCGATCGTCCAGGCCGACGTGGCGCGGATCGGCGGCATCACCCCCTGGCTGAAGACGGCACATCTGGCGGAGACGTTCAACGTGCCGATCTGCCCGCATTTCCTGATGGAACTGCATGTGGCGCTATGCTGCGCGGTGCCCAACGCGCCCTGGCTGGAATACATCCCGCAGCTCGACGACATCACCACCGGCGGCCTCAGGATCGAGGATGGCTGGGCCCATCCGTCGGAAGAGCCGGGCCTCGGCATCGACTGGGACTGGGACGCCATCGCCGCCATGCGGCGCGACGACCACTCGGCGGTGATCCAATGAATTGGTCGGGGACCGGCTGATGAAACGCTATGGCATGGTGATCCGGGTCAGGCCGGAGAAGCTGGACGAATACAAGCGGCTGCACGCCGCCGTGTGGCCGGAGGTCCTGCGGATCATCCACGAGGCCCACATCCGCAACTACAGCATCTTCCATAAGGACGATCTGCTGTTCGGCTACATGGAATTTCACGGCGACGACCTGGCCGCCGATTTCGAGCGCATGAACGCCCAGCCGGTCATCAAGGAATGGTACACCCATTGCGGTCCCTGCCAGCAACCGCTGGAGACCCGCGCCGAGGGCGAGTGGTGGGCGCTGATGGACGAGGTCTTCCACACCGACTGACACCGGCCCGGTTCGGCCGGCGGCGGCCGGGTGTTTCGTCTGCCTCAGGCCCGGTCGCGCAGCTTGATATCGACCATCAACATTGCCGCCAGCGCCTCCAGCGCGTCGCGCAGATCGTCGGCGGCGAGCCCGGCCGGCACCCTGACCCGGGCGCGGGCATAGAATAGCGGCTCGCCGCCCATCGGCGCCCCGCGCATGTCGGTCTCCATCTCCTCGACGCTGACGCCGCGCTCGGCGAGACAATGGGCGATATCGCGAACGATGCGGGGATGGTCGGGCCCGACCAGATCGAGATCGAGCACCGGACCGTCCGGCGCCGGCGCCGGC
>JABDIP010000201.1 GCA_013003675.1 Inquilinus sp. | reverse complement strand
GATCAAGGTGGCGGCGCCGTGGGTCTGGATCGCCCGGTCGATCACCGCCAGCGCCATGTTCGGCGCCACCACCTTGATCATCGCGATCTCCGCCCGCGCCGCCTTGTTGCCGACCGCGTCCATGCGTTCGGCGGCATTCAGCGTCAGCAGCCGCGCCTGGTCGATCTCGATGCGCGACCGGGCGATGTCCTGGCGGATGCCGCCCTGCTCGGCCAACGGCCGGCCGAAGGCGACCCGGTCCCTGACCCGGGCGCACATCGCCTCCAGCGCCCGCTCGGCAAGGCCGATCAGCCGCATGCAATGGTGGATGCGGCCGGGGCCGAGCCGGCCCTGGGCGATCTCGAAGCCGCGCCCCTCGCCCAGCAGAATGTTGTCCGCCGGCACCCGGACGTTCGAAAAGCGCAGTTCGGCGTGGCCGTGCGGCGCGTCGTCGTAGCCATAGACCGTCAGCGGCCGGACGATCTCCACCCCGGGCGCGTCCATCGGCACCAGGATCATCGATTGCTGCAGATGCCGCGGCGCCGACGGGTCGGTCTTGCCCATGACGATGGCGATCCGGCAGCGCGGGTCCGGCGCCCCGGTGATCCACCATTTGTGGCCGTCGACGACATAGTGGTCGCCGTCGCGGACGATGCGGCACTCGATATTGGTGGCGTCCGAGGAGGCGACCGCAGGTTCGGTCATCGCGAAGCAGGAGCGGATCGCGCCGGCCAGCAGCGGCTCCAGCCACGCCGACTTCTGCGCCTCGGTGCCATAGCGGACCAGCACTTCCATGTTGCCGGTGTCCGGCGCGTTGCAGTTGAACACCTCCGGCGCGATCGGCGAGCGGCCCATGATCTCGCACAGCGGCGCGTAGTCGAGGTTGGACAGACCGGCGCCGTTCTCGCTGTCCGGCAGGAACAGGTTCCACAGTCCCTCGGCCCGCGCCTTCGCTTTCAGCTCCTCGATGACCGGCGGGATCGCCCAGCGTTCGCCGGCGCCATGCTGCTCGGCGTAGACCGCCTCCGCCGGGGTGACATGCTTGTCCATGAAGCGGACCAGCCGCGCCGTCAGGTCCTGAACGTGTTGGGATGCCTCGATCATAATCGCCTTCCAGCCATCTGGGTCGTGCCGACCTTACCCCACGCCGGCCCCGGCTGCCGGCGCCGAACGCACGACTGTAGATGCGTCGCGCGTCGGTATGCGGAACAGAAGTGTATAGAGTGCTGGCACGAACCCCAATGTGAACACCGTCGCGACGATCAGGCCGAAGGCGATGACACTCGCCATGCCGTAAAAGAGCGCCCCGCCGAACAGGATCAGCGGGACAAGCCCAAGCACGGTGGTCAGGGTCGCCATGAGGATGGGGCGCAACCGCGCCAGGCACGCCGTGGCAACCGCATCCAGCGGTTCTCGCCCTGCCTTTTCCTCGGTCTGGATGCGATCGATCAGGACGATGCCGTTATTGATCAGGATTCCGGCAAGGCTGAAGAAGCCGAGCAGGACCATGAAGCCATAGGGCGCATTCATCACGAATAGCCCCAACGTCCCGCCGATCAGGATCAGCGGGATCGTCGCCAGGATGATCCCGCCCTTGCGGAACGAGTTGAATTGCCCGACCAGCAGAACCACGATGCCGGCAAGCGCAATCGGCAGGAGGCCGAACAGATTCTCGTTCGCCTCTTCCTGGTCCTCGATCTCACCGCCGATTTCGAAGCGATATCCCGCCGGCAGATCGAGCCCGTCCACTGTCGGGGCGATCTCCTGGAACAGATCGGGCGCCGGCAGACCCGGATTGCGCGCCTGAACGGTCAGGGTTCGTTGCTGGCCGCGGCGCTCGATTCGGCTGAAGCGCCATTCTCCGCGCACACTCGCCACCTGATCCAGCGGAACGAAATTCTCCGTGGAGGCGGAATAGATCTGAACGCGCTGCAGGCTGGAAAGCGAGAACCGCAAGCTGTCATCTCCGCGCAGAACGATGGGAATGACCCTATCGCCCTCGCGATAGTCGCTGATCGTGGTTCCGGAATAGGTGGTGTCGAGCGCACTCGCGACATCTGTCGAGGTGATGCCGGCGCGGCGCGCACGGGTTTGATCGACGTCGACGACCAGCTTCAGAATCCGGTTCTCCCAATCATGCTTGATGCCGACCGTGCCGGGAATATCGTGAAACGCTGCGATCAGACGCTCGGCGCGATCCGCCAGGATATCGCCATTGGGACCGATCAGGCGGATCTCGACGACCCCGGGCTCGGTTCCGCCGAACCACATGCGCTTGGCATCGGCCTGGGCCCCCGGCAGGTTCGCACTGAGAAATGCGTTGACGCGGTCGATGGTCGAACCGACGTCGTCGACCGACCGCGTATTGACCAACACGAATGCGCGATGCGGATCGGGATCGACCGGCGACAGCGCCAGAAAGAAGCGCGGCCCGCCATAGCCCACATAGGCCACCTGGCTGGTGATTTCCGGGTTCATGGTTTCATCCGCCAGCCAAGCCGTCAGTTTTCTGACCTCGGACTGCGTTTCCCGCAAATCGGTGCCGGCCTCAAAGTCCAGATAGACCAGGAACTGGTTGCGATCGCCCAATGGGAAGAACTCCGACCTCACCAACCCAAGCAGTTGAACCGACACCACCAGCAGTCCGACCAGAGCGCCGATCGCAAGAAGCCGCCACCTCAGGAACAGGCCGAGGACCCAACGGTAGATCGCATACAGCAGCCCGTCATAGACCGGTTCGGACGACGCACCCGCCGCCGGTACCTTGAGGAACCAGGCGCACATGGCCGGCGTCACCGTCATCGACAGGAACCAGGAACCCAGCAGAAGGATTGCCACGACCTGGGCCAGCGACCGGACATAATCGCCGGCGCTGCCTTCGACCAAAAGCATCGGCAGGAAGGCCAGGATCGTGGTCAGCGACGAGGTGAGCAGAGGGATCGCCAGGGAGCTGCCCGACTCCGCGGCCGCCCGCCGCCGATCGGCGCCACGCTCCAACCGCACCCGGATATCCTCCGCGACGACGATTCCGTTATCGACGAGCAAACCCAGCGCGATGATCGTCGCCGCAATCGACATACGTTGCAGTTCGACACCGTATAGGCGCATCACGATCACGCCGAGAAGCATCGTCAGCGGTACGAAGGATCCAACGATCAGGCCGGTCCGGAGCCCCAGGAATACCATCACCACCGCCAGCACGATAGCGAGTGTCTGGTAGACGTTGGAGACCGCGCTATCGACGGCGGCGGCGATCAGTTCCGGCTGGAACGTGGCATATTCCAGCACATAGCCGATCGGCAGATCCTGCTCGATTCCATCGAGAAGTGCTGTCAGCTCTTCGCCGAACGCCACATTGTTGGTTCCCTCGACGGTCGAGACCGACAGGATGATCGCCGGCTGATCGTTGTAGAAAGACGGCATCACCGGGGGATCGACCAAATCCCGGCGGATCGTCAGGATTTCCTCAAGCCGCAACACCCGGTCGGTATTCGGAATGCGGAACACCACGTCGCGGATTTCATCGACAGAGCCCAGATTGCCCGACGGTTCCAGAAGGATGGCGCGGCTATCGGTGACGATCTCGCCACCGGGCTGGATGATGTTCTGCTGGGCGAGCGCACCGAAAATCTCGCGCGGCGATACACCGAGTTGCGCGAGCCTGGACGCTGTCGTCTCGAGATAGATTCGCTCTTCCTGCACGCCCAGGATCTGAATCTTCCGAACGCCGTCGAGTGTGTACAGCAGGTCGCGGACGTCCCGGGCCACGTCGCGCATCTCGGCCAGGGAGAAGCCATCCGCCCACAGGGCGATCGTGGCGATCGCCGTCAGACCCTGCTCGTCATTGACGAACGGACCGGATGTCCCCTCCGGCAGGTTCGTGCTGACATCGTCAGCCTTGTTGCGGATATCCTGAAAGACCGGATCCAGATCCACGACCCAATCATGGATCGTCAGATCCAGCTTCATGGAGCCGGTCTTGGATGTCGATTCGACGTCGTCGATCTCGGCGATCTCGCGCATCGCCGACTCAAGCGGCTTGGTGATCAGTTCCTCGACGCGCTCCGGCGACATGCCCGGAAAGGATGCGGTGACACTGACGCTGCGGATTGTGATCGATGGATCTTCGGCGCTCGGGAAGGTCAGATAGGACACCACGCCGACGACGATGATGATCAAGATACCGATGACGGTGATGCGGGAATTGTCGAGCGCGAGCTTGGCGAGGTTCATTGCGTCGTCTTCTCCGGCTGGAAACGGGGCGCGGTCTTATTCACCCATCAAGGTCACACGCTGACCGTCGCGCAGAAAACTGACGCCGGCAGCCGCAATGATGTCGCCGGCCTCGACGCCCACCGTGACGCCGATCAGGTTACCGCTGACCGAGCCGTCTCCTTGAACGGGCGTCTTGCGGACGACGCCGTCCGTCGCATCGAATTTGAAGACATACCCTTCGGCATTTTCGTCACTCGCCACGATTGCGACCAGAGGCACTAGGAACCCGCGGGGGCCGTCATCGTTGGATAGAACGACGCTTGCCTGCGCCGCCATTCCCGGCAACAGACCGTCCGGACCCTCCAAGATCGTCGCCGTGACCGGCACGGCATTCGCGGCACCGGCCGAAGCGCCGATTTCGGTGATCCGTCCCGCACAGCCGCAGCCCGGAACGGTGGGCACGCCGACGGAAACCGGCGCGCCGATGGACAATCGTCCAACCACTGAATCAGGAATCGAAAGATCAACCTCGAAGACGTCGTCCGAATCCACCTGAAACACCGTCTGCCCTTGGGAAATCTCGGTGAAGGGCTCCACATTGCGGGTCGAGATGACCCCGTCAAACGGCGCCGTCAGACGCGCCTGCGCCAGATCACGCTCAGCGATACCCAGGCGGGTGCGCGACAGGTCGAGTTGGCTCTTCGCCGCCTCGAATGCCGCGACTGCCTGGTCAAGCCGCGCCCGGGCGACCCAACCGCGCTCATGCAACTGGCGCTGCCGATCGAGTTCGACTTTCTGATTGTCGAATTCCGCTTCCGCGGCGGAAACCTGCGATTGCGCCGCTTCGACATCCAGGTCGAACGGCTCGGTGTCGAGCGTTGCCAGGACCTGCCCTTCGACGACACGGTCGCCCTGATTGACGTCGACATTCCGCACCGTCCCAGAGGCGGCAAAACTCAGCGCCGAAGTATTGGACGCCGCGATCGTTCCGGAATACTGGCGCACATCGCCGCCCGCAGGTTCGATGATGTAGTAGGGTTTGATGGCGCGGATTCGCTCGACGGTTTCGGGCGGCGCGTCGTCGCATCCCGCCATCGAGACGGCGGCGAGGATTGCAAAAGCTCTCGTCAGGCGCCGGGCGTTGTGCATGTTCTGCTCCGAGAGGTCTGATTCGTCAGGGAAAGCGGACCATATTCCGATCCTCCGCATGATGACCAGCCCCTCGGTTCATGCCGCCCCACAGGAAGAAGGGACATCCATGCTCCTGCAGCTCATCGTCGGATCGTTCGCCGTAACACTCACGACTGTGGTTGAAGCACTCTTCATCGGCGGTGCGATTCAGGCTCTGGAACGCGCCGGCCCCTGGCTCGCCGCGGCGCCGCATACACGCAAGACGATGTTGGCGCTCCTCGGTGTGACGCTCTGGCTACTTGCGGCACTCAGCACCTGTGTATGGATCTGGGCTGCTCTGCTGATGGTCGTCGGCGCATTCGAAGCCTTGGAGCCGGCACTCTATTTCTCCGTCGTCGCATTTACGACGCTTGGCTTCGGCGACATCACGCTTTCCCAACCCTGGCGCCTGCTATCCGGCATATCGGCGGCAAACGGGCTCTTGCTCTTCGGACTCAGCACGGCATTCCTGGTCGAATTCCTCGGTCGATTGCGACAAGCCCAGGCGCTTTCGATCCCCTGACCGGGCGATGTTCGACCGGCGTGGCGCAACGCCGCACGGCGTCGGGCACAAAATCGGAAAAACCATCGTCGGCACGCCTTGGCGCACTCCTCTCATGTGCTAGGCTTCTCCTCATAAGAGGTGCGGGGGGAAGCATGCAGCGGATTCGCAGTGGCCGGTCATTTGGCCTTGTCCTCGGCATCATGGCGCTGCTCGGCGCCTGCGACGAGGGGCCTGCCCCGCCGCCGGCGGCACAGGTCCAACCGCCGTCGGTCGACGTGGTTCACGCCAAGCGCGAAGCGGTGGTCGAACAGTTCGAATTCGTCGGCCGGGTCCAGGCGATCGAGCGAGTCGAGCTGCGGGCGCGTATCGAGGGCTTCCTCCAGGAACGCGATTTCCGCGAGGGCCAGCTGGTCGAGGCCGGCAGCCGGATGTTCCGGATCGAGCCGGACACATTCGAAGCACAAGTCGAACTGGCCAGGGCCGGCCTCGCCGCCGCGGAAGCGCTGAAGGTCGAGGCGGACGCCAATCTTGACCGCTCGCTGCAACTGGTGTCGCGCGGCAATATCAGCCAGCAGAGCGTCGATGAGGCCGAGGCGGCGGCGCGCACCACGGCGGCGGATGTTTTGGCCCGGACGGCCGAGCTGCGCCAAGCCGAGATCAATCTCAGCTATACCGAAATCTCGACCCCCATTTCGGGCCGCGCCAGCCGCGAGGCCTACAGCGTCGGAAACCTGGTCTCGCCGAACAGCGGCGTGCTGGCGACCGTGACCAGCCTCGATCCGATCTCCGTCGTCTTCTCGGTCAGCGAGGCCGATCTGATCAATGTCCAGCGCCAGCGCGCCGAACAGGGCAAGACCGGCGATCTGCGGGATCAGGAATCCGATGTCGTGCCGCGCATCGCCCTGCCGAATGGCGAGCTGTACGACCAAGACGGCACGATCGATTTCGTCGGCGCCGAGGTCGATCCGCTGACCGGCACGGTGCCGATCCGGGCAACTTTCGCCAATCCCGATGCGCTGCTGCTGCACGGCCAGTTCGCGTCCGTCGTGCTGACCACCCAGCAGGCGCAGAATAAGATCGTCATTCCGGTCTCCGCCGTTCAGGAGGATCAGGCCGGCGCCTATGTGCTGGTGCTGGGCGACGAGAAGCTGGCCGGGATCCGGCGGATCGAACGGGGGCGGACCCAGGAGGTCAATCTGGTGGTCGAGCAGGGCCTTGAGGAAGGCGAGATCGTCATCGTCGAGGGCCTGCAGAAGATACGGCCCGGCGTTCCGGTATCGCCGGTGTTCCGCGACGGCACCGCCGAAATCGCGCAGTAGCCATGTTCTCCGCCTTCTTCATCAACCGGCCAAAATTCGCCCTGGTCATCTCCATCGTCATGGTGATGGTCGGCGGCATCGCCCTGCAGGCGCTGCCGGTCGCCCAGTTCCCCGACATGGTGCCGCCGCAGGTGCAGGTCACCGCCAGCTATCCGGGCGCAAACGCCAAGGTCGTCGAGCAGACCGTCGCCCAGCAGATCGAGAGCCAGGTCAACGGTGTCGACGGCATGATCTACATGTCGTCGAGCAGCACCAACGATGGCAGCTACACCCTGACCGTGACGTTCGAGGTCGGCACCGACCCCGACATCAATGCGGTGCTGGTCCAGAACCGGGTCGCCCAGGCCAATTCCCAGCTGCCGGTCGAGGTGACCCGCCAGGGGGTGCGGACCGAAAAGCAGTCGACCACCCTGCTGATGGCGGTCAACCTCATCTCGCCGAACGGCACCTACGACAATCTGTTCCTCAACAACTATGCCCTGATCAACGTGGTGGACGCCCTGGCCCGGTTGCCCGGCGTCGGCAATGCCAGCGTCATCGGCCGGCCCGACTACAGCATGCGGATCTGGATGGACCCGGACCGCATGACCGGCTTCGGGCTGTCGGCGACCGATCTGGTCGGCGCCATCCAGGCGCAGAACGTGCAGGCCTCCGCCGGCCGGATCGGCGCGCCGCCGGGGCCGGTCACCCAGCAGACCCAGTACACCCTGGACGCCCGCGGCCGGCTGGAACAGGCGTCGGAGTTCGACGACATCATCGTGCGGGCCAACCCGGACGGCACCACGATCCATGTCAGCGACATCGCCCGCACCGAGCTGGGCGCCGAATCCTACGGTTTCAACGCGTTGGTCGGCGGCAAGTCGACGGCTATGCTGATGGTCTATCAGGCGCCCGGCGCCAACGCGCTGGAAGTCGCCGACCGGGTGCGCGCCGAGATGGACCGGATGTCGGAGCGCTTTCCGGCCGACGTGGCCTACGAGGTCTATTACGACACCACCGATTTCGTTCGTGCCTCGATCCAGGAGGTGGTGACCACCCTGATCATCGCCATCGCCCTGGTAATCCTGGTGGTCTTCGTCTTCCTGCAGGATTGGCGCAGCACGCTGATCCCCTCGGTGGCGATCCCGGTCTCGCTGATCGGCACCTTCGCGGTGCTGCTGGCGATGGGCTTCTCGCTCAACACGATCTCGCTGTTCGGGCTGATCCTGGCCATCGGCATCGTGGTCGACGACGCCATCGTCGTGGTCGAGAACGTCCAGCGCATCATGAGCGAGGAGGGGCTCGACGCCCCGGCGGCGACCCGCAAGGCGATGGGGCAGATCAGCGGCGCGGTGATCGCCACCACCCTGGTGCTGCTGGCGGTGTTCGTGCCCACGGCCTTCATCCCGGGCATCACCGGCAAGCTGTATGTTCAGTTCGCCGTGACCATCTCGGTCGCCGTGTCGCTGTCGTCGATCAACGCGTTGACCCTGAGCCCGGCGCTCTGCGCCCTGCTGCTGAAGCCCGGATCCGGCCTTGCCAAGCGCGGCCCGCTGCACTGGTTCAACCTGGCCTTCGAGAGAATTCGCGCCGGATACGACGCAATCGTCGGCCTGCTGGTGCGCCGTGCGGTAATCGCCCTGGTCCTGCTGGCAGCGGTGTTCGGCGGCACCTATCACCTGTTCGTCACCCTGCCGACCAGCTTCATCCCGTTCGAGGATCAGGGCTTCTTCATGGTCGAGGTGCAACTGCCGCCCGGCGCATCCCTGGCCCGGACCGATTCGGTGGTGGCCGAGGTCCAGGAGCGGATCCAGACCATGGACGGGGTCGAGGTCACGCTGACCGGCGCCGGCTACAGCCTGATCGGCGGCGCCATGGCGTCGAATTCCGGTTTCGTGATCGTGGTGCTGAAACCTTGGGAGCAACGGACCGATCCGGCGCAGCATGTCGACAATCTGGTGAGCCGGGTCCGGCGGGAGCTGTCCACGCTGCAGCAAGCCGTGGTCATGGCCTATAACGTGCCGCCGATCCCGGGCCTGGGCACCACCGGCGGGTTGGAGATGGAGCTTCAGGATCTGGGCGGGCAGACACCGCAGGACCTCGCCGCCGCGCTCGGCTCCCTGATCTACAACGCCAACGGCACCGGCGAGATCGGCGCCGCCTTCAGCACCTTCCGCGCCGACTCGCCGCAGCTCTTCGTCGATATCGACCGCCGCAAGGCCGAGACCCTGGGCATCCCGATCGCCGATATCTTCACCACGCTACAGGCCAATCTCGGTTCCCTGTATGTGAACGATTTCAATGTGTTCGGCCGGAATTACAAGGTCATCGTTCAGGCCGAATCGGACTTCCGCGATCGGATCGAGGATGTCCGCCGGCTCTACGTCCGTAGCGCCGGCGGTGAGATGGTGCCGCTCTCCACCCTGGTCACCCTCGACACCACCCTCGGGGCGGAGGTGCTGCGCCGGTACAACATGTTCCGCAGCGCCTCGGTCAGCGCCTCGCCGGCGCCGGGCTTCGCCACCGGCCAGGCGATCGGCGCCATCGAGGGCGTCGCGACCACGGCGATCCCCCGGGGCTTCGGCATCCAATGGACCGGCACCACGTTCCAGGAACTCCAGGCGGCGGGCACCACGGCCATCATCTTCGTGATGGCGATTCTGTTCGCCTATCTGTTCCTGGTGGCGCAGTACGAGAGCTGGTCGATGCCCATGGCGATCATCCTGGCGGTGCCGGTATCGCTGCTCGGCGCCCTGCTGGCGGTGGTCGCGACCGGGACCAGCGTCAGCATCTACACCCAGATCGGTCTGGTGATGCTGATCGGGTTGGCCAGCAAGAACGCCATCCTGATCGTCGAATTCGCCATGCAGCGCCGCGCCGAGGGCGCGACCATCGCCGAGGCCGCCTGCGAGGCCGCCTCGGTCCGCTTCCGCGCGGTGATGATGACCGCCCTGTCCTTCGTGCTGGGCATCCTGCCGCTGGTGGTCGCGACCGGCGCCGGCGCGGTCAGCCGGCGGGCACTGGGCAGCGCCATCCTGGGCGGCATGCTGGCGGCCATCGTGGTCGGCATCGTCCTGGTGCCGGCGATGTATTTCCTGTTGCAGCATCTGCGCGAGCGGATCAAGGGGACCGGCGCCGCGGGGAGAGGGGCCGAGGGAGAGACGGCCAAGGCGGCTCCGAAACCGGGGATCACGGCGGAGCCGAGCCCGGCCGGCGACGATTAGCGCCGTTTCCGGCCCTGGGCTTGGCGCCGGCCCGGTCGATGATGCCATACTGGACGGCCCATCCCGACCCTGTTCAAGGATTTCCGGTCCGATGCGCCAGACAACCCGGTTCCGCCAGCTCGTCGAAGCAGACGAAATCCTCATACTTCCCGGCATCAACGACGCGTTGACGGCCAAGGTCGCGGAACAGGCCGGCGCCAAGGCGGTCACCTGCGGCGGCTATGCGGCGACCGCCGGGCTGCTGGGCATGCCCGATACCTCGCAGCTCGGCATGGCGGAACTGGCCGAGCACTATGCCCGTATCGCCGACGCCGTCGACGTGCCGCTGTTCGCCGATGGCGACACCGGCTTCGGCAATTTCAGCAACGCGGCGCGCACGGTGCACGCCTATGAGCGGGCCGGCGTCGCCGGGCTGTTCATCGAGGACCAGGTGTTCCCCAAGCGCTGCGGCCACATGACCGGCAAGGCGGTGGTGCCGGTCGAGGAGATGGCCGCCAAGCTGAAGGCGGCGCTCGACGCCCGGCGGGACGGCGATCTGGTGATCATGGCGCGCACCGACGCGCTGGCGGTGAACGGCCTGGACGACGCGCTGGACCGGGCCCGGCTCTATCGCGAGATCGGCGCCGACATGATCTTCGTCGAGGCGCCGCGCTCGGTCGACGACATGGGACGCATCTGCGCCGAGATCGACGCGCCGCTGCTGGCCAACAACATCGAGGGCGGCGCCACCCCGGTCCTGCCGGCGGGCGAGCTGGAAGCGATGGGCTATGCGGTCGTCACCCACCCGGTCGCCTGCGTCTATGCCGTTGCCGCCGCCACCCGCGATCTGATAACGACATTGCTGGCGACCGGCTCGACCGACGCAATGCGCGATCGCATGCTGGAGTTCGAGTCGTTCAACGCGCTGGTCGGGCTGCCCGAACTGCGCCGGCGGGAGGTGGAATTGGCCGCCTTCGCCGGGCAGAGGGCGGCCGAATAGAACAACAATCGCGCCCAACTGCGCCAGGGAGGAGTGCCCATCATGAACCACCATCGGATCTTCGCCATCGCCGCGGTCGCGGCGGTTGCCGCCGGCACCGTGCCGGCCGCCGCCGAGGACGCGGTCCTGCGGATCAGCCACCAACTGCCGCCGGCCCACCACATCGCCAAGCTGGTCGATAGCTGGGCGGCCGATATCGAGAGCCGCACCGGCGGCTCGGTCGACGTGCAGATCTTCGGCGCCAACCAGGCGTTCGGCGCCCGGGAGAATTTCGAGGCGGTCGCCACCGGCCAGATCGAGGCGGCGCTGTCGGTCAATTTCCAATGGGCCGGATCGGTGCCGGCGATGAACGTCACCGTGGTGCCGTATCTGTTCACCGATCTGGAGCGCATCAAGGCGTTCCCCGGCTCCGAGGCGGCCGGCTATCTCGACTCGCTGCTCGACGAGGTCGGCGTGCGCAACATCGCCTGGCTGTATACGACCCGCCAGTCGATCTTCACCTCCAAGGGCCGCGCCCTGGTCGATGTCGGCGATTTCGAGGGCGTGAAGATCCGCGGCCTCAACCGGATCGCCGATGCCGGCCTCGCCGCCGCCGGGGCGGCGACCGTGGCGATGTCGGGCTCGGAGGTCTACCAGGCGCTGCAGACCGGCGTGATCGATGCCGGACTGACCGACGTCTCCGCCGCCTACAGCCGGAAATACTACGAGGTCCAGGACCACGGGACCGTGGCGCCGTTCTTCTCGGTCTATTTCCACATCTACGTGAACCCGGATTGGTTCGACGGGCTGACCGACGCCCAGCGCGACGCCATCGCCGCGGCCTCCGCCAAGGCCGAGGCGGACGCGATCACCGTCACCGAGGCCACCGCCGAGGCGGCGATCGCCGAGCTGCAGAAGGTGGGCATGACCCTGCACATGCAGACCGAGGCCGAGAAGGCGGCCTGGGAGGCGGTGATGGTGCAGCCGGTGACCGACGCCTTCGTCGAGGCGGCCGGCCCCGCCGGCCAACGCATCGTCGAACTGCTCGGCCAGCTCTGATCGGCGGCGATCGCATCCGCCCGCAGTAGGGGACTAGCCCTCTCCTTGGGGAGAGGGTTGGGTGAGGGGGTTGCGCCAGCCATGCGG
>JABDIP010000197.1 GCA_013003675.1 Inquilinus sp. | reverse complement strand
ATTCGTCTGGCAGTCGGCCCCGGAGGCCTTCATCGGCAAGCAGGTCGTGACCGGCGTCCGGGCGCTGAAGATTCGCCTCGGCCCGCCGGACGCCACCGGGCGCCAGTCGCCGCTGCCCGTCGAGGGTTCGGGTTTCGCGCTCGAGGCCGATCTGGTGATCAAGGCGCTCGGCTTCGATCCGGAAGACCTGCCGACGCTGTTCGGTGCTCCGGAACTGAAGATCTCGCGCTGGGGCACGATCGGCGTCGACTTCCGCACCATGATGACGAATATCGACGGCGTCTTCGCCGCCGGCGACATCGTTCGCGGTGCCTCGCTGGTCGTCTGGGCGATCCGCGACGGTCGCGACGCCGCCGCCTCCATGCACCGCCACCTGGCCGAAAAGGCCGACGCCGCAACCGGCGCCGACCTGGCGATGGCAGGCTGAACCGAGCGTCTCGCGTCCGCCCGAGAGAAAGAGCGACCATCATGTCCGACCGCACCCCCATCGATCCCGCCCCGGAAAGCGGCGCCGCCTTCGTCGAGGCATGGCACGCCAATGTCGCGCGGCTTCAGGCCTCTCATGCCTACGATCCGGCCGACGAGCACGATGCCTGCGGCGTCGGCTTTGTCGCCGCGATCGACGGCACACCGCGGCGCGGCGTCGTCGTGGCGGCGATCGAGGCGCTGAAGGCGGTCTGGCATCGCGGCGCCGTCGATGCCGACGGCAAGACCGGCGACGGCGCCGGCATCCATGTGCAGATTCCGCAGGAATTCTTCCGCGAGGTGGTTTCGCGCACCGGCCACGAGCCGATGCCGGGGCTGATCGCCGTCGGTCAGGTGTTCCTGCCGCGCACCGATTTCGACGCCCAGGAGCGCTGCCGCTGCATCGTCGAGGGCGAGATCCTCACCCGCGGCTACTCCATCTATGGCTGGCGCCAGGTGCCGATCAACGTCCATGTGATCGGCGAGAAGGCGAACGCCACCCGGCCCGAGATCGAGCAGATCATGATCGCCAACACGCCCGGCGTGCCGGAGGACGTGTTCGAGCGCGACCTGTTCGTCATCCGGCGCCGCATCGAGGAGGCGGTACGTGCCGCCAGCATCAACGACTTCTACATCTGCACGCTGTCGTGCCGGTCGATCATCTACAAGGGCATGTTCCTCGCCGAGCAGCTCACCGACTTCTACCCGGACCTGCTGGACGAGCGTTTCGTCTCGAATTTCGCGATCTACCACCAGCGCTATTCGACGAACACCTTCCCGACCTGGCGGCTGGCCCAGCCGTTCCGCACCCTCGCCCATAATGGCGAGATCAACACCCTGTCCGGCAACATCAACTGGATGCGGGCGCACGAGACGCGGATGGCCGCGGCGGCGTTCGGCGACGATATCGATGCGGTGTTGCCGGTGATCCAGGACGGCAGCTCGGATTCCGCCGCCCTCGACGCGGTCTTCGAGGTGCTGTGTCAGGGCGGCCGGACCGCGCCGATGGCCAAGGCGCTGTTGATCCCCGAGGCGCTGTCGATGACCGCCAACATGCCGGACAGCCATCGCGCGCTGATCGGCTATTGCAACGCGGTGATGGAGCCGTGGGACGGCCCGGCGGCGATCGCCGCCACCAGCGGCCGTTGGGTGATCGGCGGCATGGACCGCAACGGTCTGCGCCCGATGCGCTATACGGTCACCGGCGACGGACTGCTGATCGCCGGGTCGGAGACCGGCATGGTCCCGGTCGACGAGGCCAATGTGGTCGAAAAGGGCCGCCTCGGCCCCGGCCAGATGATCGCCGTCGATTTCGTCGCCGGCCGCCTGTTCCACGACCGCGAGATCAAGGACATGCTGGCGGCCGAGCGGCCGTTCGGCGACTGGGTCGCCCGCATCAAGGAACTCGATTCGCTGATCAAGGCCGGCGAGGCCGAACCGTCGCTGTTCGACAAGAACGAGCTGCGCCGCCGCCAGCACGGCTTCGGGATCACCATGGAGGACATGGAACTGATCCTGCATCCGATGGTCGAGGACGCCAAGGAGGCGCTCGGCTCGATGGGCGACGACACGCCGATGGCGGTGCTGTCGTCCAACTATCGCGGCCTGCACCATTTCTTCCGGCAGAATTTCAGCCAGGTCACCAACCCGCCGATCGACAGCCTGCGCGAACGCCGGGTGATGAGCGTGCGCACCCGGCTCGGCAATCTCGGCAACATCCTCGACGAGGATGCCACCCAATGCGATCTGCTTCAGCTCGAGACGCCGGTCCTGTCGACCGCCGAATACCGGGCGATGCTGTCCTATATGGACGACACCGCGGCGACCATCGACTGCACCTGGAACGTCAAGAAGGGTGGCGACAACGCCTTGCGCGACGCCATAACCCGGGTCTGCCGCGAGGCCGAGGATGCGGTGCGCGGCGGTGCCACCCACATCATCCTGACCGAGGAAGCGGCCGATGCCGAGCGCGTCGCGATGCCGATGATCCTCGCGACCGGCGCGGTGCATACCCATCTGGTGCGCCAGTCCCTGCGGACCTTCACGTCGCTGAACGTGCGCTCCGCCGAGTGCCTGGACGTGCATTATTTCGCGGTGCTGATCGGGGTCGGGGCGACGACGGTCAACGCCTATCTGGCCCAGGAGGCGATCGCCGATCGCCACCGCCGCGGCCTGTTCGGCGATCTGTCGCTGGAGACCTGCATCGCCAACTACAAGAAGGCGGTCGGCGACGGGCTGCTGAAGATCATGTCGAAGATGGGCATCTCGATCATCAGCTCCTACCGCGGCGGCTGCAATTTCGAGGCGGTCGGCTTGTCGCGCTCGATGGTGGCGGAGTTCTTTCCGCGCATGCCGAGCCGGATATCCGGCATCGGCCTGTCGGGCATCCAGAAGAAGGTGCTCGAACAGCATCGCCGCGCCCATGACGAGCAGATCGTCACCTTGCCGGTCGGCGGGTTCTATCGGTTCCGCCGCAATGGCGAGCGGCACGCCTATGAGGGTCAGCTCATCCACACCCTGCAGCATGCCGTGGAGACCGACAGCTACTCGACCTACAAGAAATTCTCCGAGGCGGTCCATCGGCAGCAGCCGATCAATCTGCGCGACCTGCTCGACTTCCGTCTCGCGGCGGAGCCGATACCGACCGACGAGGTCGAATCGATCACTGAGATCCGCCGCCGTTTCGTCACCCCGGGCATGTCGCTCGGCGCCCTGGGGCCGGAGGCCCACGGCACCTTGAACGTCGCCATGAACCGCATCGGCGCGAAGTCGGACAGCGGCGAGGGCGGCGAGGACCCGGCCCGGTTCAAGCCCGACGCCAATGGCGACAACTGGAATTCGGCCATCAAGCAGGTCGCCTCCGGCCGCTTCGGCGTGACCGCCGAATACCTCAACCAATGCCGCGAGATCGAGATCAAGGTCGCCCAGGGCGCCAAGCCCGGCGAGGGCGGCCAGCTGCCCGGCTTCAAGGTGACGGTCGAGATCGCCAGGCTGCGCCACTCCACCCCGGGGGTGATGCTGATCAGCCCGCCGCCGCATCACGACATCTATTCGATCGAGGATCTGGCCCAGCTCATCTACGACCTCAAGCAGATCAACCCGACCGCCAAGGTGACGGTAAAGCTGGTCTCGCGCTCCGGCATCGGCACCATCGCCGCCGGCGTCGCCAAGGCCAACGCCGACAACATCCTCATCTCCGGCCATGTCGGCGGCACCGGGGCGAGCCCGCAGACCTCGATCAAGTTCGCCGGCGCGCCCTGGGAGATGGGGCTGTCGGAGGTGCATCAGGTGCTGACTCTGAACCGCCTGCGCCACCGGGTGCGGCTGCGCACCGATGGCGGCATCAAGACCGGCCGCGACGTGGTGATCGCGGCGATCCTCGGGGCCGAGGAGTACGGCGTCGGCACCGCCTCGCTGGTCGCCATGGGCTGCATCATGGTCCGGCAATGCCACTCGAACACCTGCCCGGTCGGCGTCTGCACCCAGGACCCTGCCCTGCGCGTCCGCTTCACCGGAACGCCGGAGAAGGTGGTCAATCTGTTCACCTTCATGGCCGAGGAAGTCCGCGAGATCCTCGCCAAGCTCGGCTATCGGACTCTGAACGAGGTGATCGGCAAGACCGAACTTCTGCATCAGGTCAGCCGCGGCGCCGAGCATCTCGACGACCTCGACCTCAATCCGCTGCTGACCACGGCGGATTCCGGCGGGGCTGCCACCTACTGCACGCTGGAGGGCCGCAACCCGGTTCCCGACACGCTGGACGCGCGGATGATCGAGGACGCCGGGCCGCTGTTCGACGTCGGCGAGAAAATGCAGCTTACTTATAACGTCCGCAACACGATGCGGGCGATCGGCACCCGCATG